>JAUNGH010000256.1 GCA_030524605.1 Oscillospiraceae bacterium
CAGGCCGACGGCATCGGCACCACCGAGGCCATCAAGGGCACCTATCTGGACAACTACAAGGCTGTCTGGGATCTGTACATCAACAACTCCACCTGCGATCCCGCCGCCCTGTCCGGCAAGACCGGCGACGACTCCCTCAATGAGTTCCGCAACGGCGAGGCCGTGTTCTATCAGAACGGCTCCTGGGCTTACGGCGATCTGGTAGGCGAGGGCAAGCCTTTTACTGACGACGACCTGCAGATGATCCCCATCTACTTCGGCGTGGGCGACGAGGCCAACCAGGGCCTGTGCACCGGCACCGAGAACTACTGGTGCGTCAACAACTCCGCCAAGGAGGAGGACATCCAGGCCACCCTGGACTTCCTGAACTGGTGCGTCACCTCTGAGACCGGCACCACCGCTCTGGCCAACGATATGGGCTTTGTCATCCCGTTCAAAGCCGCCCAGGAGTCCCCCAACCTGTTCGTCAAGCAGGACGCAGCCTACACCGCCGAGGGCAAGGTCCCCGTTTCCTGGAACTTCCCCACCATGCCCTCTGAGAACTGGAAGAACGAGCTGGGCAACGCCCTGACCGCCTATGCCGCCGGCACCGGCAGCTGGGACGACGTGGTTTCCGAGTTCGTGGACGGCTGGGCCAGCGAATACGCCGCGCTGAACAGCTAAAAAACACCGCGCAGACCAAAACGGGGTGGGCTTCCGCCCGCCCCGTTTTTTCTTTCGCCCGAAGGGCACATTCTGCTTCTTAGGAGGGATATTGTGGAAAAAACAATCAGACGGTACTGGCCGGTATTCGTGCTTCCCACGCTGGCGGCGTTCATCATCGGCTTTGTCTGGCCCTTCCTGCAGGGCCTGTACCTGTCCTTCTGCAAATTCATCACCATTGACAAGGCCAGCTTCAACGGCCTGAAAAACTACATCTTCGCCTTGACCGAGGCGGATTTCCTGCACGCCTTCTGGTTCACGGCGCTGTTCACCGTCGTCTCCACCGTGTGCATCAACCTGGCCGCCCTGGCCATCGCCCTGGCGCTGACCCGGGAGATCAAGGGCACCAACCTGTTCCGCTCCGTCTTCTTCATGCCCAACCTGATCGGCGGAATCGTCCTGGGCTACATCTGGAACATCCTGCTCAACTGCGCCCTGACGCTGCTGGGCAAGCCCCTGATGTCCCTGCACGCGCCCTACGGCTTCGCCGGATTGATCATCCTGATGTGCTGGCAGCAGATCGGCTATATGATGATCATCTACATCGCGGGACTCCAGTCCATCCCCACCGACTATCTGGAGGCCGCCCGCATCGACGGCGCCAACGAGCGCCAGATCCTCTGGAAGGTCAAGCTCCCCAATCTGATGCCTTCCATCACCATCTGCCTGTTCCTCAGCCTGACCAACGGCTTCAAGCTGTTTGACCAGAACCTGGCGCTCACCGGCGGCGATCCCGCCCACAAGACCGAGATGCTGGCGCTGAATATCTATCAGACCTTCTACGGCCGCTCCGGCCCCCAGTGGAAGGGTTACGGCCAGGCCAAGGCCGTCCTCTTCTGCATCCTGGTGGTCGCCATCGGCCTGATCCAGCTGAAATCCACCCGATCCAAGGAGGTGCAGCAGTAATGGAAGCGAGACACACCCTGAAGGACCACGTCACGTCGGTCATCCTGGGCATTCTGAGCATCGCCTGGGTGTACCCCGTCTTTATGATCCTGATCAACTCCCTGAAAAAGGAGACTTTCATCAGCACCGGCACCGCCTTCCAGATCCCCAACAGCGAGAGCTTCGCGGGCCTGGCCAACTATGCTGACGCGGTGGCCTCCAAGGGCTTCCTCACCGCCTTCTGGTACAGCCTGGTCATCACCATCACCTCGGTGGTGCTGATCCTGATCTGCTGCTCCATGTGCGCCTGGTTCATCACCCGGGTGAACAGCCGGATCAGCAAGGCCCTGTATTACCTGTTCGTCTTCTCCATGGTCGTCCCCTTCCAGATGCTGATGTTCACCCTGTCCGCCACGGCGGACCGCCTGCACCTCAGCAGCCCCTACACCATCTGCATCATCTATCTGGGCTTTGGCGCGGGACTGGCCGTGTTCATGTTCTGCGGCTTTATGAAATCCATCCCCATCGAGATCGAGGAGGCGGCCATGATCGACGGCTGCGGCCCCATCCGCACCTTCTTCTCGGTGGTGCTGCCCATTTTGAAGCCCACCCTGATCTCCGTGGGCATTCTGGAGACTATGTGGCTGTGGAACGACTATCTGCTGCCCTATCTGGTGCTGGACCGCACCAAGGGCTATATGACGATTCCCATTCTGATCCAGTATTTCCGGGGCAGCTTCGGCAAGGTGGAGATGGGCCCCATGATGGCCTCCATCATGCTGAACATCATCCCCATCATCATCGTCTACCTGCTGTGCCAGAAGCATATCATCAAGGGCGTTGCCGCCGGTGCCGTCAAGGGCTGAGAGGAACGCGCCCATGAAAAGAAGCAGTGGCATTTTGATGCCGGTCTCCTCGCTGCCGTCCCCCTACGGCATCGGCACGCTGGGCCGGGCGGCCAGGGAGTTTGCGGACTTCCTGGCGGCGGCGGGCCAGTCCTGGTGGCAGATGCTGCCGGTGGGCCCCACCAGCTA
>JAUNGH010000257.1 GCA_030524605.1 Oscillospiraceae bacterium
TATAGAGGGGATACCAATCCAAAGAGCGTCACCTCCGGGATAAATTCAGGGAGAAAAGGCGGGGCGCAGCGCCCCGCCTTTTGGGATTTAGCTCAAGGGGGAGAAGCCGACGCCCTCGAACACGGCGGAGGCTTCGTCGCCGGTCAGGTACTCCAGGAAGGCCTGAGCCGCCTCGGGATTCTGGCTGTCGGCCAGGACGGCGGCGGGATAGATGACCTGGCCGCACATCTCAGCAGTGGCGCTGTCCACAACCGTCAGTCCGGCGGAGAAGGCGTCGGTGCCGTAGATGATGCCGCAGTCCACGGTGGCCTCGGAAACCTGGGTGGTGACTTCCTTGACGTTGGAGCCGTAGGTCAGCACGCCGGCCGCCGCCAGGGCGGCTTCATCCAGGCCGTAGAATTCAAAGATCTTCTGCGTGTACTGGCCCACGGGCACGTCGCTGTTGCCCATGGCCAGCAGAACGTCGCCGCTGGCCAGCAGCTCCGCCAGCTGGTCGAAGGTTTCAATGCCGGAGGGGTTGCCCTCGGGTACGGACAGCGTCACCTTGTTCTCCAGCAGGTCCAGGCGGGTGCCATCCAGCAGGGAGCCCTCCTCGTCCAGGGTGTTCATCTGCTTGGGAGCGGCGGAGATGAACAGGTCGCAGTCCGCGCCCTCCTGGATCTGGGTCAGCAGGGTGCCGGAGGAGTCATAAGTAGGAGTGATGGTCACGTTGGGAGCCACGTCCTTGTACAGCGCGATGATCTGGTCCATGGTCTCCGTCATGGAGGCGGCGGCGAACACGGTCAGTTCCACCGGCTCCGCAGCGGGCTCGGCGGCAGGCTCCCCGGCGGAGGTGTCGGGTTCGGCGGGAGCGGGCTCCTCGGTCTTCTGACCGCCGCAGGCGGCCAGGGACAGCGCCAGACACAGCGCCAGGAGCAGAGAGAACAGCTTTTTCATCAAATGACTTCCTTTCTATGATACATGATTCTATTGTGACCCGCAAGGGGGAACACACCGTGATACTCAATTGAGGTCAACGCTTTGGGAAAAGCCGCGCCGGTATCCCGGCGCGATGCTCTATTTGCCGAAGGGGCAGATGGGCCAGCGGCAGGGCTTGCAGCCCAGGCACAGCCCGCCCTCGCCCATGGCGGCGATGTCCGCCTTTGTGACCTCCACGCCTGCCGCCACACGGGGCAGCACCAGGTCGAAAATAGTGGCTCCGGCGTACATGACGCAGCCGGGCAGGCCCATGGCCACAGCGCCGTCGCCATAGTAGCCCAGCAGGAACATGGCGCCGGGCAGCACCGGAGCGCCGTAAGTGACGATGCGGGCGCCGCTGGCCTTGATCCCGCCGGGGGTGTTGTCGTCCGGGTCCACGCTCATGCCGCCGGTGCAGAGGATGATATCCGCCCCGGTTTTCCGGGACTCCGCGATGGCGCTTGCCACATTCTCCACGCCGTCGCCGGAATAGACAACGGACAGCGTCTCAATGCCGTAGGCCGCCAGCTTGTCCTTCACCACGGGGGTGAAGGTGTCCTGGATCAGTCCCTTTTTCACCTCGCCGCCGGTGGCGACGATGGCGGCGGTCTTTTTGATGTAAGGCAGCAGCTCCAGCAGGGGGGCGGGCCCGGCGGCCTCCTCGGCGGCCCGGAGCTTTTCCTCCTCAATGATCAGGGGGATGACCCGCATGCCCGCCAGCTTGTCGCCCTTGCGGACGGCGGTGTTGCCCTTCCGGGTGGCGATCATGACGTCCTCCCGGGAGTTGACGGCGATGAGCCGCTCACTGTCTACGCGGAACAAGCCGTCGCAGGCGGCCTTCAGCTCGATCTTGCCCTCCTTGGTCTCGCTGCGGGTCATGTTGGCGTTTTCGCACAGGGCCAGCAGCCGCTCCGCCGCGTCGTCCTCGTGGACCATGCCCGGGACCATCTCCCAGACGTACAGGTTTTCCTTGCCCATGGAGAGCAGGATGGGGATATCCTCCTCCGTCACCACATGGCCCTTGCGGAACCGGGCGTCCTTGTACTTGTCCTTGATGATCTGGGTCATGTCGTGGCACAGGACGTGGCCCACGGCATCCTCGGTTTTGATGAGCTTCATGCACGGCCCTCCAATATCTCAATTTCATCGCCGGGACGGACAGTGCCCTCCCGCACCACAACGGCGAAAATGCCCTCGGTGGGCATGACGCACTTGCCCACGGCCCTTTTGATGGCGCAGTCGCTGTGGCACTCCTTGCCGATCTGGGTGACCTCCACCTCGGTCTCTCCGATACGCAGGTGTGTGCCCACCGGCAGGTGCTTTAAGTCGATGCCCACGGTGTTGATGTTCTCCGCGAATACCCCGGCGTCCAGGGGGATGGGACAGGCGGTGCGCATGGTGTCCACGCTCTCCTCCGCCAGCAGGCTGATCTGGCGGTGCCAGTCCCCGGCGTGGGCGTCGCCCACGATGCCGTGGCGGAACTTCAATTGAATTTCAGGCACAGGGTGCTTCTGCTCGCCCTTCCGCTCACTGATGTTGACGGATACGACCATTGCCATGATTCACTCCTCCAGCCGGTAGTCGCCGCTCTTGCCGCCGGACTTTTCCAGCAGGCGGATGTTGGTGATGCGCATGTCCTTCTGGACGG
>JAUNGH010000258.1 GCA_030524605.1 Oscillospiraceae bacterium
CTGAAGGTCTCCGCCGGCGCGGGCTTCCTGGTGGCCCTGACCGGCGACATCATGACCATGCCGGGGCTGCCGAAGGCGCCTGCGGCGGAGAGGATCGACGTGGACGAAAACGGGAAGATCACGGGATTGTTTTAAGCGGAATATGAAAAAGCCGCCGGAGCGCTTGCTCCGGCGGCTTTTTCCTGGATTGGCTGAAAAGGACTCTCCTCACTGGGGCAGGGTCTGAACCACGCCCCGGGCGCAGTCCACGGACACCAGGGTGCCGTCCGTCAGGCGGCGGGTGGCGTCGGCGGCGCCGACGATGACCGGCTTATCCAGCGTCAGGCCCACGGTGGCGGTGTGGCTGTCGGCGCTGGCCTCCTCGCTGATGACGGCGGCGGCCTGCCGGATATAGGGCAGCAGGTCGTTGGTGGTATAGGGCACCACCAGCACGTCGCCGGGCTGGAACTTCTCCGCCACGTCCTCCAGGGTGCGGCAGACGCACAGCGGGCCGGTGGCCTTCTGGTCACCCACGCCCACGGCATTGAGCAGAGAGCCACCCACCTGCTGGACGCGGATCATATTGGTGGTGCCGGCCACGCCCACGGGCACACCGGCGGTGACAACCACCAGGTCGCCCTGCTTCACAAGGCCCGCCTCCTCCGCCGCCTGAACGGCGAAGTCCACCAGCTCGTCGGTGCTG
Source organism: Oscillospiraceae bacterium (assembly GCA_030524605.1). Lineage (GTDB taxonomy): Bacteria > Bacillota > Clostridia > Oscillospirales > Oscillospiraceae > Oscillibacter. Next base: position 683 of record JAUNGH010000258.1, read on the forward strand.
CTGGCGTAGGGCATGGTGATGGGCTCCACGCCCCAGTACAAGGCCATCTGGCGCTGGACCTGGGGATCCAGCAGCAGGGCCACCACCGTGGTGCTGGGCCGGAAGCGGCTGACCATCTGGGCGGTGACGCCCCGCTGGCTGACGGTGAGAATGGCGTCGGCCCCCACGTCCAGCGCCGTGGTGCAGGCGGCATGGGCTGTGGCGGCGGTGATGGACAGCTTGGCCTTTTTCCCCTTTTTGACGGGCTTGTCGCACTCGACGTTGGCCTCGGTCCGCAAAGCGATGGCGTCCATGGTGCGGACGGCCTCCACCGGATATCTGCCCGCCGCCGTCTCGCCGGAGAGCATGATGGCGCTGGTGCCGTCGTAGATGGCGTTGGCAACGTCGGTGATCTCGGCCCGGGTGGGGCGGGGATTTTCGATCATGGAGTCCAGCATCTGGGTGGCAGTGATGACCGGCTTGCCGCAGGCCACGCACTGGGCGATCATGTTCTTCTGGATAAGGGGGATCTCCGTGAAGTCGATCTCCACGCCCATGTCGCCGCGGGCCACCATGATGCCGTCCGCCACGGCCAGAATGTCCGCCAGGTTGCTGATGCCCTCCTGGTTCTCGATCTTGGCGATGATGCGGATGTTGGAGTGCTTCTGATCCAGCAGATGACGCAGCTCCCGCACGTCGGCGGCGGTGCGGACGAAGCTGGCGGCAATGTAGTCAAAGCCCTGCTCCACGCCGAACAGAATGTCGTCCCGGTCCCGCTGGCTCATGTAGGGCATGGACAGCCGGACGTTGGGGACGTTGACCCCCTTGTTGTTCTTCATCACGCCGTCGTTCTCCACCCGGCAGCGGATGGAAGAGGCGGTGGTCTCCAGCACGGACAGGCGGACCAGGCCGTCGTCCAGCAGGATGGTGTCCCCCGCCTTCACGTCGCCGGGCAGCTCCGCGTAGGTGATGGAGCAGCGGGTCTCGTCGCCCACAATGTCCTCCGTGGTCAGGGTGAACTCCCCGCCGGTCTTCAGCTCCACAGAGCCGTTTTCAAAGCTTTTCAGCCGGATCTCCGGCCCCTTGGTGTCCAGCATGGCGGCGATGGGAAGGCGCAGCTCCTCCCGCAGGGCCTTCACTTTGTCCAGCCGGGCCTTGTGCTCGGCATGGCTGCCGTGGGAGAAGTTGAAGCGGGCCACGTTCATGCCGGCGAGCATCATCTCCCGCAGAACGCCCTCCCGGTCCGTGGCAGGGCCCAGGGTACAGACGATTTTCGTTTTTCTCATCATTGTTTCCACCTTTCCCGCCTTGGCAGGCAGAGGACGCCCCTGGCGGAGCAGCGGCGCACACGGCTGGCAGGCCGCTGGGCTTTGCCTGTGTTCGGCTGAGGTAATCGTTTTCTTGCAAAAATATTGTACCATAGCTTTGGGAGATGTAAAGCAAAAAGTTTGCAAAAAAATAACCAAATCAGCGGCAGGCGGCGTGCAGAAACGGAGACGGCCGACGCCGTCTCCGTTTTGGGGCGTGGATCCTCAGATCCCCAGCTTGGCCTTCAGGGCCGCGATCATTTCCTGATACTCCCCGTCGCTCAGCAGGACCGGCTCGGGGTTGGTGATGGCAAAGGCACCGCCGAACTCAAAGCCGCCCTCGTACTTGGGGACGATGTGGAAGTGCAGGTGGGGATTGGCGTCGCCAAAGGAGGCCAGGTTCAGCTTGGTGCAGCCCCACAGCTCCTTCACCGCGCCGGAGGCCCGGGCCAGATCGTCGGCAAAGTCCGCCAGCTCCTGGGGGGCGCACTCGCACAGCTCCTTCTTGTGATCCTTCAGCGCCAGGACGCAGCGGCCCCGGTGGGCCTGGTCCTTGAATAAGTAAAGCGTGCCGGCCTTCATCTCGCCGACCTTGAACATAATGGCCTCCCGGCCCTCGTGATGCTCATC
>JAUNGH010000017.1 GCA_030524605.1 Oscillospiraceae bacterium
CTTCTCCCGGCCCTCCCCCGGAAAGGCGGAGGGCCGGGAGAAGATCGGGGGCCGTGGCCCCCGTTCCCTCGCGGGGTTATACCATGTAACGATACAGGAACGTCACGATCTGAGCACGGGTACAATCGTCGTTGGGGCTGAACGTGGTGCCTGGCATTGGTGCCCACAGTGATGCCGTTCTCCACGGCCCAGGCCACAGCGTTGGCATAGTAGGCGCTGGCAAATACGTCCACAAAGGAGTTGACGTTGGATGCGGCGGGCTGTGATCAAGCCGCCAGCGCTGCGCAGGGCAGCAGGGCAAAAAGGATCATCAGTTTTTTTAAGTGTGCTTCTCCAAGTTTTTAATAAAGTTTTTGATCATTTGGGCCACATGGGCGCGGGTAGCGTTGCCCTTGGGGATCAGGTGACCATTGCCATCACCATTGAGAATGCCGTTCTCGTTGACCCACAGCATAGCTTCCATGGCCCAACTGTTGATCTGGTCCACATCGGTGTACCCAGTCAAGGTGTGGTCGCTGGCCGGGCTGCCCGCATACCGCCACAGGATGGCGGCAAGCTGCTCCCGGGTGATGGGGTCGTTGGGGCCAAACAGGCCGCCGCCGTAGCCGCCTACGATGCCCTTGGAGTTGGCCCAGATGACAGCGTCGGCGTACCATGCGGTATCAGCCACATCGGTGAAGGGACTGCTTCCCGTTACGGTGGGTTTGCCCTCCCGGTTGTAGAGGATCTGGCAGAGCTGGGCGCGGGACAGGGAGTCGTCCGGTCCGAACAGTCCGCCGCCGTAGCCGCCCATGATGCCGCCCACCAGAACGAAGTCCACGGCCTCGTGGTACCAGGCGGTGGTGCTCAGGTCGGTAAATGCGCGGGACGGGCAGTTCTCCCCACCGTCGCAGAGGTTCTCCGCGATCTCCATGAAACTGGCCGTGATTGTGACTGAGCTTGCGGACATCGTGAAGGTGTACTTGCCGCTGCCCTTATCGGTCAGCTTCAGCTCGTTGCCTCGGCTGTCGGTGACGGTCAGAGTATCCAGCACATAGCCATCATCCGGCGTGACGGTCAGCGTAATGGTGCTGCCCGCACTGGCGGTTTTCCGGTTCGTTGTGACCTCGCCGTTGCTGCTGTCTTCCACGGTGATCTGGTAACTGGAGGCACCACCTCCACCGACACCGCTGCTGGCTCCGCCATGGTCAGGACCGTCAGGCTCCTCGCCGTTCTCAGTCCACCGGGCGTAGAGGGTGGTGTCCGAAGTAAAGACGGTATCGGTGGTGACTTCCTCGCCGCCGGTGGAGGCGGTAAACCAGCCGTTGAAGGTGTGCCCCTCCCGGGTGGGAGTGGGCAGCGCGGTGAGCTTTCCATTCTCCGTCACGGCGCTGGCCACGGAACACTCGCCACCGTTGGCGTTAAAGGTGATCGTCACCTCCGTCAGAGCCGTCCCCTCCGTCACGACAATTTTTACGATGCGGCTGTATGCCGTCGCTTCAGACTGGCCATCCGGGAGGGTATTGGTCACTCCGCAGAAGTAATAGTAGGTACCCGGCGCGTCCGTGGGCGGGGTGTAGCTCGTCCCGGTGGCGTTGGGAATTGATTTTCTGTCATAACCCTGCTCGTTGCAGCTGTACCACTGGTAACTGAGGGCGCCGCCGTCCGTGACGGATGCTTCCACCGTCAGCGGCCGCGCCGCGTCTCCCACCAGATAGGCGGCGTCCTGGGGCGGGGTGGTGATGTTCGGTTTCTGGGGGTAAACCGCGCCGTCATCCTGGGGCAGCAGGGTCAGGGTATAGTGCTTGTCCCCCACCTGCATCTCAATGGTCCTGCGCTTCGCGCCCTCCATTTTCAGTTCCTGAAGGCCGACAGCCTTGGCGCCGCCGGAAACCAGATCCTCGCCGTCGATCTGGACGCCATCCTGGGAATAGGCCGTGATCAACAGATTCGGGGCACTGTCGGTATCCCGGAGGCGATAGGTCAGTTCCCAGGTGTTGGTTCCGGAGATGAACCTGAAGTCCTCCATCGTGATGGGCAGACCCTCGAAGTGGAGAACTTCGTCCACGAGTATGGGATATACCAGCACTCGCTGGCCCGCTTGGCTGAAGGTCATGTCCTGCGTGTCCGAGGTCTCTCCGGCAAGCTTAGTCGCAACGTTTTTCACGATCTGGCTCTCCAGCGGTTCGCCCCGATCGTTCAGCAGGACGGCGAGCAGTTTTCCGCCCTCGTATTGCTGCAGGCAGTTGTTGGTCAGGGTGACCTGGGCGGTGGTGTTGCCGGTGGTGTCCGTCCCCTGCTCCACATTCAGGCTGGTCTCCTGGCCGGTACGGGCGTAGGCGCCGGTGAGGAGGACGGCGGTTTGATTGTCGGCGCTGTGGTACTCAGGCAGACGCTGGGTATCCGTTTGGGTACCCACCTTGCCCTCCGTCCAGGCGTCGGCGTACAGATACACGCCGCTGCCGGGGATCTCATTCTCTCCCAGCGTGTTTGTCACATAGCTGCCCACATCGTAGGTCAGCACCAGGGTGAAGGTGCCGTCGTCGATGCGCGCCAGGTTGTCTTCGCCGGTAATGGTAATCGTGTTGCCAGATACGCTGACATCGCCGGTGGCGCAGGTTACCGGCGCCGCCTCTGTCAGCAGGTTGTCAGTGTAGAAGGCCAGCTTGACGGTTCGCTCCTTGTTCCCAACCAGAGTGGCTGCGGAGGCATTGTAGAGGGTCATGGCGATGGTGCGCTTGCCTTCTTCCTCCTTCAGCACCTTCATCTGGGAGATGCCGACGTCCGGGTAGTCCAGATAGACGGTACCGTTCTCGCTGATGCCATTGCCGCCGGAGATGGTGTAGGTCGTGTTGCTCACCTCATGGCCTACATTGTGCCAGACGGTGAGGGTGGCGCTCTCTCCCGGCTGGAGCGTGGTCAAGGTGTCGGACCCAGTTCCTGCCACAGTGACCTTGAGGCTGCTCACCGCCCTCAGGCCCGTGTTGCGGATCTGGAACTGGATGGGCGTCAGGCTGTTCAGAGCCAGGTTCTCATAGTCCACCCCGATGGCGTCCACCTCCACCGCATACTCCTCAAACTGGGAGGTTGCGGTATAGAGCTTGGTCTCCTCGCCGGGGACGATGAAGCCGTTGATCTTCTTCTGATCCTCCTCCGCGTTGCTGTACGCGGTGGCCTGGATCACCGCCTTGACCTGATCGCTGCCGCTGAGATAGGCGCTGAAGTGGTTGACCAGGTTGTTCTCCGGCAGCACCGCCACTTCCAGAGGGGCGGACAGGCGGTAATTGGCATCGCCGCTGCTACGCAGCAGCTTGGCCGCCTTCAGCTCGCTGTGGGCCGCCACGGTGAGACCCTCGGACGTGGTCTCGTCGTCTACTGTCTCACTCCAGAGGACCGTCAGATCGCCGATGCCGTTGCCTTGGCCCATGGAGGCAAAGCGGAAATCGCCGTTCACTGCGGCGCTGCCGTACCGGATCAGGGCGGTCAGGGAGGAGGGGAAGTCGTTGGACATAGCGCCGTTTTTGTCCACTGCCAGCATCTGGATGTCGCTCTCGCCGTCCCGGTGGCTGTGCCAGCCGATGACGAAGCGGTTATCGTCCGCACCGAAGTTTGCCGTCACCACCTGGGGGTTCTCGTCCAGCCAGGTGTCACTGGTGGCCAGCATGGTGGTGCCCAGCCCGCCCCTGGCGGTCACGATGGTGTAGCCGATCTCGTAGCTGGCGTAGCTGCCGGAGGCATCCACCTCGCTGCGGTCCAGGGTGTACACCGCGACGGCGGTGCCATCGGGGAGCATAGCGGCCTGGAGGGCCTTGACGGAGCCGTTGGAGCCGTTGTAGAACATGGCGGGCTCGCTCCAGTCATTGCCGTTGTAGACGCTGTACATGAGGCAGTCCCGGGCGTCAAATTCCAGCAGTTCCTTGTCCTCACCGGTGGACTCGGCGTTGCTGACCACGCTGCGCCAGAACACCACGGCTTTGTCGTCGTTAGCCGCCACGGCGGGGGCCAAGTCGGGGGCGCTGTCGTTGGTCAGGCGCTTGGAGGTCCAGGAGCCGCCGCTGTAGATGGACGCCACGATCTCCGCGCCGTTCATCAGGGTGTTCTGGTCGGCCAGGGTGACCTCGTCGCCGGCATCCTGCGTCAACCTCTCGCTCAGCCGCACCCAGGCCGCCGCGGCGAAGCTGCCGGTGCCCGCCACATCCACGTCGCTGTCGCCAAATCCGGTGAAATCAGCGGGGCTGGCAATTGCGGTGGACGTTCCATAGCTGCCGCTGTTCAGGGTGCTGTAATGGGCCCGGCTGTCGTAGATACTTCCGCTGTTGCTGTCGCTGATGTAGACCAGCACCTGCCCGTCATCGCTGATCTCGGGGAAGGAGGTGGGGTTGGCATTGGTCTGGAGGTTTTCCAGCCCGTTATTGTTGTCCAGGCTGAACAGGGCCATGCGGGCCTGGGGCTCGCCCCAAGTGCGGGCGTACTGCTCCAGATAGTCCCGGCTCTGGAGGGTGGCGGTGGCGGAGGTCACGGCCAGGCCGTTTGCGGCCGCCGCGTACCGAAGGCTCTGGAGGGACAGGCCGGTGCCGGTGCCGTTCCAGTATTCATCAATTGCATCCCAGTCGTTGTACTTCCAACCCTGTCCGTAGGAGACGGAGGCCAACACCGCCTCGTAGGAGATGCAGAGGCATTCGGCCACGAACTTGATGCCCACCTGGCCTTTCAGATACAGCTGCTGTCCCTGCAGATCCCCGTTTTCCAGGTACTTCCGGGTGAGGAACCGGTTCTGGCTGTCCAAGCTCAGCTCGCCGAACAGGCCGATTTTCAGGGCCACGATGGAGTAGTCGAAGCCGATGCCGCCGAAGGCCTTGACGTAGGCGTTCAGGCGCAGGTTGGTGAGGAAGTCGTTGACCGGGTCGTCCCCCTGGTTGTAACGCAGGGCGGTCTGGAAGCTGAGCTGCACGGCGCCGCCCACCCGGAAGGAGGCGGTGAGGGGCACGGGGCCCGCCATGGCGTTGACGTCGAAGCCGAACTCCACGCCCACGCCGGCGGTGAAGCCGCCGCCCTTGGTGTAGACCTTCCACTCATTCGTCTCCCGGTCGTAGCGGATCTCCGCCTCGTAAAAGCCCTCCAGCTGGAGCTTCAGATCCGCGCCGGAAGACTCCAGCGAGATCTGGTGCTTGCTGGACCGGCTCACCGGGAGGTAGGTGCCCTGGGCCATTTCGCTGATGTCGTCACGGCTGGGCAGGCCCACCTCAAACTCGCTGGAGAAGAAGTCCACGGCCACACCCTGTTCGGAGTAGTCCACGTCCTCCAGCTCCAGTTTGTTATAGCCCCCCCAGATCAGGGCATTGAATACCGTGGGGTCGTCGCTGGGGGTGATCAGCATCTTGAAGATGCTGGTGTCGATGCCGCCGGTGAGGTTCAGCAGGCCATTGGCCAGCTTCCCGACCGCTTTATCGCCGGCCATGTCCGTAAAGGCCTTCGTTGCCTCCTCCAGGGCGGAGGCCGCCGTCATGTTGACGAGCATGCCGGTGACGTTCTTGTCCTGATCCACCGGGGTCACGTTGGTCAGGTCGACGGCCCGGAAGGGCAGGGTGATCTCCCGGAGGAGGGTCCATACCGGATCTTCCTCGCCCTCCAGCTGGCTCAGCCGGGCCTTGAGACCGATGTCCTCCCCGTCGTCCACCCAGCCGGTTTCGGTCATGACGGCGGCGCTGAGGGTCAAGTCGCACTCCACCACCGGGATGGAGGCGAAGGGGTAGACGGTCGTGCCGGAGTGCAGGCCGCTGCTGGGCTCATAGCCGTTCTCGTCCACGATCTCCAGTCGGTATTGATTGGCGGTGTACTCGTTCTCCGCCTCCACACCCCAGGCCAGCACGGTGGTGTGCAGCTCGGCAGTGGGGAAGGAGCTGTTGGGGCCCACGAAGCCGGTGGAGCGGCGCACGTCCATGGCCTGGCCCGCCCGCCAACTGGCATCGGAATAGGTGACAGTCTGCTGGGCGATGAAGGGCTTGTTTGCCTCGCCCGCGGGCACCGCCTCCAGCACCACCACGCCGGAGGCGGTGCGCATCTCCTTCAGGGGGCTGACGGTGCCGTCCACGGTCTGGAACAGGGGGTAATAGGCGTCATTGGCAATGCCGCTGATCTCCAGCACATACTGGATCTGGTCCGAGGGGAGCAGGCCGGCCGCATCACCTCTTCTGGTCGTGAACTGGCTGGCATTGAAGTAGACGGTGATCTTGCCGCTGGCATCGGTGGTGAACTGGGTGCCGCTCTCCCGCTGGGCCGCGCCGGGGTTGTCGAAGCTGCTGTTCCGGCTGGTGCCCAGGCCGGCGCTCTCGCAGATCAGGCCGTTTTTGAACACGCCGCCCCGGACGGTGACGGGGGAATTGGCCAGGGGGGAGCCGTCGGGCTTCACCAGGGTCAGCTCCACCTTGGCGGCCTCCCGCAGGCGGAAGGCGTTCAGGGGGTAGAGCTGGAGCCTGGCGGCGTCCCCCTCGCCGGACAGGAGCTCCGCCTGCTCGATGGTGCCCAGGTACTCCGTGCCGTCGTCGGTTTGGGAGCTGAGCTGCACGTCGCTGGCGATGCCCAAGGGCTCGTAGAGGGCCAGCACGCCGTCGGCGTTGGTGGTCACGGCCTTTTCCGCGCCGTCGCCGTTGGTATACCGCAGGGTGGTCTCCGCCGCCGGGGTCACCTGGAACAGGTAGAACTTGTCCTTCAGGGTGGAGGCGTTGACAAGGATGCTGGCGGTCATGCCGGTGGCAGCATGAGTGGCGGTGACGGTGGCGTAGCCGTCCTCGGTGGCGGAGATGCCCATGAGCAGCTCGGGCAGGTAGGTATCGTAGTCAAAATTCTTGATGTTCTCGTACAGCCCGCCCTGCTTATAGTTGATGGCGATGGCGTCGTTGCTGGTGGCCCAGCGGATGCCGTCCCGGAAGGAGTTCCAGGTGTACCTGTCGTAGTTGACGCCGATGTACTCCAGCAATCCCAGCTGCTGCCGCAGGGCCAGGATCTCCTCCGTGGCGGCGCTCTGGGAGACGGAACTGCCGGCGTAGTAGTTCCAAACCAAACTATTGTTGTCCATGCGGACCTCGCCGGTCAGATGATTGCCGTCCTCGTCCACAAGCCATAGGGAGTTTCTGCCATAGACGTGGAAGGCGAAAGCGTCGGTGCTGGGGGCCTGGTCGCCGCTGTCCACCGTGAGGGTGACCTGATAGGTGTTCTTCAGGCCGCTGACGGTGTAGGGGCTCAGATCCAGCGTGTGGGTGCCCGTTTCCTTGTCGATGGGCATATCGACAATGATATTTGAGGTGTTGTCCGACATCACCCGCCGGATGGTGAGGGTGGCCGGCTGCCCCTCGGTCAGGCCCACCAGCTCCCAGCCGATGTCCACAGACTTTACGTCGCTGGTGATGTAGAGGTTCTCCGGCCGGATCAGCCGGGCGGTGACGGGCTGGGTCTTCAAAATAATGCCCACCCGGGCGGATCGGGGCTTGTACCCATCTTGCGGGTCGGGGGCGGAGATCTCCACGGTGTAGGCCACGCCGCCGCTCTGCGCGGGCAGCTCCGACAGCACCCCCGCCGGGAACTCGACGCTGTAAATTTTCTGGCCAACGGTATAGGTGGCCACCGGGGTCTGACCTTCCAGCGACACGTTCTCGTCAGTGAAGTCCCCCCGATAGAGGTTGACGGTATACTGGATGGTGTTTCCCTCTTTTTCTGCCAGAATTCCCAGGTTGCTGTTCCAGTTGAGGGTGAAGGCGGCGTACCGCTGGGCGGTCACAGTGTCGGAGGCGAAGTTCAGATAGGACGCATCCCCCGGGATCACAGAGAAACCCCGGTAGGCTGTGGTGGCGTCGTCTCTGAGATCATCCGGTGTGCCGTTGTCGGCGGTGAAAGTAAACTGGATATAGGCGGATTTCGTGAAGCCTTGTGGGATGGCCCGGACTATTGTGGCGTCACCGGGGTCAACTGGCTCAAATTTGACAGAAGCTCCGGTGTCTCCCGACTGGATCGCATAGTTCCATTTGCCCGTGGTATAGGTGGGGCGATTGTTTGACCCCGTGTAGAGATGGGCGGTCAGGGTGGGCCAGGTGCTCGGATTTGCCGCGTCGATGGTGTGGGGGATAATCCCGCCGGTGGTGGGGCTGATGCGGTCGGTGTCCGAGGTGATATGCCCGTAGGTTGCCTTGTAGATGGCGGCGCTGGTGAAGCTTTTGTTCCACCAGGTCAGCTCTATCCAGTTGGGGCTGTCCGCCGTGCCCTCGTTGGCCTGGAGGACGGCGCTGTACCACTTTGCCGCATCTTGCTCCGCCGGGATAGAATAGGGGGCCGTGGCATAGATGTCATTGCCAAACGCGTCCGTCTGCTGCGTGATGGGCAGGCTGGTCACAAATACATTGTCCGCATAGATCGCCGCCTGGAAGGGCAGCGCATCGTTTGTGTCGATGTAGTTCAGGATGTCCTGCTTGTACGCCGATTCATCGGTCAGGGTGATGGAGACAGTGGCGGTGCGGGCGGTAACGTCCTCCTTCACTTCCACCTCCATGCCGGCGACGGCGTTGCGCCGCTGGGTGCTGACGAGCGTCACGCCGTCCACAGTCTGGCCGCTGACCTCCGCCGGGTTGTTCCAGATGTCGCTGACGCCGGAGTCCGCTCCGTCGCCGAAGGAGACGGTCAGCCCGGTGGAGTCCACCGGCAGCACCCGGTACCACAGCACCAGCTGGTTGCCCGCGGTGTTCATGTGCAGCTCTGCGGCGTCATATTCCTTGCCGTTGACGGTGATGGCGGTGCCGTCCGCCACCTTCACAAGCTCGTCAAAGGTCAGCGTGATGGGGACGGCCTGCCCGGGGCAGTAGGTCCCCGCCGGGGCGGTGACGCTCTTCAGCGTCGGGTTTTTGGTGTCGTCCTCCAGGGTCACGGTGCAGTCTTTGATGCTGTGCTCCGCCCAGGTGAAGTTTTCGATGTTTCCGCTGTTTAATCTGTACGGATCCAAGACCTTGATGGAGGAAATCACGGCGTTTGTCCCCGTCTCGCTCCAGGCGGAATATGTAAACTCGCCGGCTTCGCCGCTCGTAACACTCGCTGGTATATCAGAATGCACCACCGTCCTGTCTCCTTCCGGACGGAGTTCAAGACCGGACCTGTTGTCATTCAGGGACATGTATCTGCCATTACTGTTGGAGTGGAACAGCTTGCCCGTGATGGTATAGATGACGGCGTTGCTCTCGTTGATGGCCGTCTCCTTGGCCCCCTGGAGAATGGTGATCAGATCGTTGATCCTGTCCACCTGGGTCTTCCCGTCGTCGTCCCTGATGTTGCCCAGGATGTAGTACTCAAAGCTAATGCCGCCCCATGAATCCTCCTGACGTATTGTGTCCTCCTCCTTATACCACGAGGTGGACAGGTCGGGCGCCTCCCGCTCCGTGGTCAGCAGCAGGGTGTGGACGTCCGAATAGGTGCTGCCGTCCTGGAACACCACCTGGCCGTTGGGGTCGGAGAAGGTCAGCGACGCGGCCAGGTCGCCGTAGCTGTAGTGGGTATAGGGATTGAGGTTGGGGTTCTTCCCGTAAAGGTAGACCCGCATCGGCATGGACATGGTGTAGTCGTAAGAAGAAATATCGGTCGGACAAGTATAGGTCAGGATGCCGGTGGGGTTGTCCTCCGTCAGGGTGACAGCGGCGTATCCCATGCTTACCTCGATCCTGTCGATGCAGTTGCCCACCTGGCCGGGGTCGTAGGTGACATTCAGGGTGATGGTCTCCCCGGGTTCCAGCGTGATGTTGCCGCTGGTGATGCTTCTTTGGAGCCCGTATCCGTATTGCAGGCCGAATAGCAGTTCCTTGAAGGAGCTCACATCCAGGGGATTCTTCCCGCCGGAGGCGGACTGGGCCTGGACGTCCCCGCTCATCATGGAGATGCCCGTGGTCTGGAGCTGGTACATCAGGCTGTTCAGGTTCTCCAGCACCTCCCCCTCAAAGACCTTCCCGGAGAAGTAGGTCTCCTGGATGCGCTGGAGCTCCCGCTCGATGGCGATGATGGTCTTGAGGTCCCCCAGGGCGATGGGCACCCCGTCCACATAGCCGATCTGGCTCAGGTCGGTGTCCGGATCGGAGAGCAGGGACTCGATCTCATCCAGGGTGTATTCCACCCCGTCCAGCACCACGGTCCGGTCTGTGACCAGATTGCCGTTCTCGTCTAAAAGGCCGTACTGCTCCAGCAGGGCCTGGATCGTCTCTCCGTCCTGTCCGGTCAGGGCCTCCAGCTGCTCCAGCAGCGCCTGATTTTCCGCCCGGCTGTTGCCCAGCAGGTTACCTATGGCGGCATAGGCCGTGGTCGGCAGCAGGGTCAGCATCATGCACAGGCATAAAAGCAGTGCTGTCAGTCGTTTCCTCATGATTTCTCCTTCCTTTCCTTGTGCCTCTTTTCTGGGGCGCTTGTGTTCTTGCGCATGGCCGCATGGCTGCACACCCCCAGCAGGGAGCCGGGAAACTGGCGATAATGGCGGCAGGAGCCGCAGTCGATGCTGGCCGGGTCGTCGTCCACCATGTCGGCATGGGGACAGGCATCCTCGATGGTCAAAAGAATTGGGCATCCTGACGGCGAGTAGATCGGATTTTCGATCACACTGCCGTAATCTTCCACATACTTTTGGGTGCGTTCGTCCCAGCAAAGGGGAATTTCCACCGCTTCCTCTTCGATCTCATACCGCTTGGCCTGCTCCATTTCCGCTCCCTCCTTTCACCGGATGGCAGAGGCCCTTCCTGTATGGGGAACCCCATACAGGAAAAAGCCCATGGGCTTTTTGGATGACCTTCTGCTCTTCTGTGCGCTCCATCGGGTGTGGCCGCACCATTTCTGTACTTATCGTATCACAAAAAAATCCGCCACGCTATTGACCGTTTTGGGGGGTAAAATGGCTCACGCCCGGGGCGGTCTGCCCCGGGCGTGAGGTGGTGTCTACTGTAGCATAAATTTTCGCAGGTCGTGGCGCTGGGGAACATCCAGCTTTCTCATGGCGTTGGACAGGTGCCGCTTGACCGTGGCCAGAGAAATGTGCAGGTGTTCCGCGATCTCCGGGTTGCTCCAGTCCCGTGACGCCAGCATACACACGGCAAACTCCGTGGTGGTCAGGTCGTCCGCCACATCGTGACCGGTATCCGGGTTATGAACTCTTCGCCATCCCGCAGAGAACCGGTAGGTGATGTCGATGATCCGCTTGAAATCCTCCGGCCAGTTTGGTTTGATCTCGGCCTCCAGCATCCCGCCCAGCAGGCCGTGGTGCTCCCCCAGCCCCTCGATGAGATCGTCCGGCCTGGCCAGCTCCCAGGCGGAGAGCAGATGGGCCCGGGCCTGTTCGGTCTGCCGGAGTCCCATGTAGTCCATGACCGCCACCAGGTGGAGGTAGATGGCGGGAATGGGATATTGGGCGGCCCCCATGGCCAGCGCCCCCTCCACAGTGCCGGCGCTGGCGGCATAGTCCCCCTGGATGTAGCGGTAGTGGGCGGAGACATACAGGGCAAAAGACCGCACGCCCGGCGGCAACAGGGGGAGGAACCTCTGGATCTCCGGCAGATCCTCCGGCAGCGGCAGATGCAGGAGGACCGCTCCGGCCGCCGCCGCAAAGGCGGATGCGGCCTCCATCTCCGGGGCGTCCTTCCTGCTGGCCAGTGCGGCATTGAGCTCATTCAGGGCAAACCGCGCCCGCTGGATGCGGCCCAGCGGCAGATTGGCATAGGCATAGATAAAACAGGCGGACAGCCGCGCCCCCATGTCGGGGCTGGTGAGATAGGGCTCCGCCTCCCTTGCCGCCTCCTCCGAATGGCCGCTGAAATAGTGGTACTCCGCCAGGGCAATATCCCGCTGGGCGCCGGCTGTCATGGTCTCCACCGCGGCAAGGCACTTGCCCGGCTGGAACGGCGTGTTTATCAGGGGCATCAGATTGGTGTAGTCCAGTGGGCTGTCGGCCTGTTGCCTCTGCTTGCGGGCAATACGGGGATCCTGAGGCTTTTCCGCTTCGGCGGGGATGGCCCAGGATTTTCCGAATTTCTGTGCGCCGGGGATACGCCCATCGATGCAGAGCTGCTGCACCATCCGGGCCGAAAGATTCCATTTTTCCGCGGTCTCCCGCACGGTGAGATATTCCATAACTGTGCCTCCAGAGGTGGATGTTCGGTTTTTATTATATGCGGGATGGCGCATGGTTGCAAGAGAGACTTATCGCTATGGCCTTCTTTATTTGGTACATGATTAAGACCAACAGGGAAGATACCAAAGCAAATATGGCACAAGTGCAAGAACGCTGCCAGCAAAGAGAAGAGAAGTTATATGAACAGATCGGAAAAGTTCAGGCTACGAATGAGATTGCAATACATACAATCGCCCGTTATTCTGAAAAGCTGGACAGCATTCAATGGGACGTTAAGGAAATCAAGGAAGATGTTATTGCTTTGACGGCAAAAGCAGATTAAAAATATGAGGCTATCGCTTGCGGCGATAGCCTCTTTTTTACTGACACCAGTGTCGGCGAGTGATACAATATAAACAGAAATCAAGAGGTCAGCGGTTCGATCCCGCTTATCTCCACCAAAAAGCCGCCGCTATTTGATCTTCTGATCAAATAGCGGCGGCTTTTTTCTTTTGAACGGTCCGCCTGCCGGCGCTCCGGCTTGGACAGGCGGCGTGGGCTTTGCCTCCATGGCATCAGCCCAGGATGCCCAGATGCTCCAGCAGAATTTTGACGCCCAGCAGCACCAGGATGATGCCGCCGATCACCTCGGCCCGCTTCTTGTACCGGGCGCCGAAGAAATTGCCCACGACCACGCCCGCCAGAGAGATGCAGAAGGTGGTGCAGCCGATCAGCGTGATCGCCGGAACGATGGTGACCTCCAGAAAGGCAAAGGTCACGCCCACCGCCAGGGCATCGATGCTGGTGGCCACCGCCATCAGGAACAGCTGCTTGTAGTCCAGCTTGGCGTCCACCGCGCAGGCCACCGCCTCTACCTCCTCCGGGGACAGCGCCTCCCGCACCATGTTCCCGCCGATAAGCACCAGCAGGATAAACGCCACCCAGTGGTCAAACGACTGTATGTATCCGGCAAACTGGGAGCCCAGCAGCCAGCCCGTAAATGGCATCAGCGCCTGAAAGCCCCCGAAGAACAGCGCAATGGTGACGCCGTGGCGCCAGTTGATCTTCGGCATACAGAGGCCCTGGCAGATCGCCACGGCGAACGCATCCATGGAAAGGCCCACGCCAATCAAAAACAGTTCTACAATCCCCATACTACAACTCCTACGATCACAGGATGACCGGCACCGGCCGGCGGATCAGCAAACTGTCCGGCGTCACTGCGCAGTCATAAGCGCAAACGTTTACACCAGCAGCCGCAGCTTCACGCAGCGCTGCGCCAAAGGCGGGGTGTGTCCCATCGTTTGGCGCAACGCTGTGGATATCTTTTATTTGTACCACAAAGAACAGGGTCGCGTCAAGCCCTGCCTCCGCCGCCCGCTGCAATTCCCGGATATGCTTCACGCCCCGCTCCGTGGGGGCGTCCGGAAACCGGGCCGCGCCGCCCTCCTCCAGCGTGACGCCCTTGACCTCCACCAGATGGGGGCCGTGGGCGGTCTCCAGGCAGAAATCCAGCCTGGAGCCGCCGTAAACGTATTCGCTGCGGACCGCCGTCACGTCCGGCCGGAAGCCTCCGGCAGCGGCCCATTCCGCAAACACCTTGTTGGGCGCCTGGGCGTCCATGTTGACCAGCCTGCCCGCCTTTTCCACCGCGATCAGGTCGAAGGCCGTCTTCCGGGCAGGATTCGTGCCCCGCTCCAGATAGACCACGGCCCCGGGGACCAGCAGCTCCCGGCAGCGCCCGGTGTTTTTCACATGGACCACCTGGGGGCCCTCCCCCGTTTCCACATGGGCGATGAAGCGGTTGGGCCGCGCCAGAAAACGGCCCTTCGTCACATCATGATAGCGCATTGGGCTTCTCCCTTTCCCTGCCGCGCAGGCGGCTGTTTTTCTTATTATATCACAGTCCTCCTTGTCGATTGAGCTAAGATAATCGATTTCGATTTTTGCGCTTTTCAGCATTATACACAAAAAGCCCTCCAATAAATTTTGGCAAGACTCATTGTTTTTTTTGCGCGGAATTGTTACAATGTATCTAATCTACACTATGGGAGGGAGTATATGGACTATTCCAGCATATTTGTCTGTCTGATGGGTATGGGCACGGTCTTTTTCGGGCTGATCTGCCTGATCATCCTGACGACGCTTATGGGCCGCATCTGCGGACTCGGCAAGAAGAAGGCCGCCCCGGCGGCCGCAGCCGCTGTCCCGGCCCCGGCAGCCGCGCCGCAGGTGAACCAGCAGGAGCTGGTCGCCGCCGTGTCCGCCGCCGTCGCGGAGGAGCTCGGTACGGACATCACCGGCATCCGCATCCTTTCGATGAAGAAACTGTAATGATGTAAAAGGAGAAACAAGGTTATGAAGAAATACAGAGTCACCGTCAACGGCACCGCCTATGAGATCGAACTGGAAGAGCTGACTGGCGCCGCACCCGCGCCCGCCGCTGCCACGGCGGCACCTGCTCCGGCTCCCGCCCCCTCCCCGGCTCCCGCCGGTGGCGAGCAGGTCACTTCTCCCATGCCCGGCACCATTCTGGCGGTCAACGTCGCCGCCGGCGACGCGGTGAAGCGCGGCCAGGTGCTGATGATCCTGGAAGCCATGAAGATGGAAAACGAGATCATGTGCCCCCGGGACGGCAAGATCGTCTCCGTCAACACCTCCAAGGGCGCGGCTGTGGAATCCGGCACGCTGCTGTGCGTCATCCAGTAACCGGCTGGAGGGCAGACTATGGAAGCTATCCTGAATTTTATCAACGACACGGGCTTTACCCTGCTTTTGCAGGACGGCGGGTGGAAAAACCTGGTCATGCTCTGTGTCGCCTGCTTTTTGCTGTATTTAGGCATCGGGAAAAAATTTGAGCCCCTGCTGATGTGCACCATCGCCTTCGGCATGCTGATGACCAACCTGCCCGGCGCCAACATGTACCACGAGATCCTCTTTGCCGGCGGCCACATCCACTGGGACCTGTTCGGCGGCTCTCCCGTCACCGCGGAGCTTCTGAATGAGCTGGCCACATCGGGCGTGTCGCAGAATATCCTGGCCCCCTATGTGGAACAGCTGATGACCGCGGCCCAGGCCGCCTTCACCCCGGAGGTGATGGAAAACCTGATCTCCGAGATCACCGCCTCTGCCGGCGGTGCGCTGGGCACCCTGGAGGTGCAGCTGCAGGCGCTGCTCCAGGCGGAGCAGACGCTCGCCTATTACGGCGTCACGATGTCCAACGTCACCATCAGCACCGGCCTGATCGACGTGCTGTACCTGGGTGTCAAGCTGGGCATTTATCCCTGCCTGATCTTCATGGGCGTGGGCGCCATGACCGACTTCGGGCCCCTGATCGCCAACCCCAAGAGCCTGCTGCTGGGCGCCGCCGCGCAGCTTGGCATCTTCATGACCTACGCCGGCTGCCGCCTGATGGGCTTCACCGGTGCGGAGGCCAGTTCCATCGGCATCATCGGCGGCGCCGACGGCCCCACCGCCATCTTCGTCACCGCCATGCTGGCTCCCGCCCTGCTGGGCCCCATCGCCGTGGCGGCCTACTCCTACATGGCGCTGGTGCCCGTCATCCAGCCGCCCATCATGAAGCTGCTGACCACCGAGAAGGAGCGGCAGATCGTCATGAAGCCCCTGCGGGAGGTCTCCAAGAAGGAGAAAATCATCTTCCCCATCGTGGTCACCATCTTCGTGGCCCTGCTGGTGCCCTCCGCCGGCCCCCTGATCGCCTGCCTGATGCTGGGCAACCTCTTCCGGGAGTGCGGCGTCACCGAGCGCCTGAGCAAGACCGTGCAGAACGAGCTCATCAACATCGTCACCATCTTCCTGGGCGTGTCCGTGGGTGCCACCGCCACCGGCACCACCTTCCTCTCCGCCCAGACCCTCAAGATCCTGGTCATGGGCATCGTGGCCTTCAGCTTCGGCACCGCCGGCGGTGTGCTGCTCGCCAAGTTCATGAACCTGTTCCTGAAGGAGAAGATCAATCCCCTCATCGGCTCCGCCGGTGTGTCCGCCGTACCCATGGCCGCCCGTGTGTCTCAGATGGTGGGCCAGAAGTACAACCCCGGCAACTTCCTGCTGATGCACGCCATGGGCCCCAACGTGGCCGGCGTCATCGGCTCCGCCATTGCCGCGGGCGTGCTGATTTCCCTGTTCGGTTAAGGGAGGTATCATATGGAATTTTTGAGTAACAAGCCCCTGTATATCACAGACACCATCCTCCGGGACGCCCACCAGTCCCAGGCAGCCACCCGCATGCGGGTGGAGGATATGCTCCCCGCCTGCGAGGTGCTGGACTCCATCGGCTACTGGTCCCTGGAATGCTGGGGCGGCGCCACCTTCGACTC
This sequence comes from Oscillospiraceae bacterium, assembly GCA_030524605.1. GTDB lineage: Bacteria > Bacillota > Clostridia > Oscillospirales > Oscillospiraceae > Oscillibacter. The sequence continues at coordinate 16,435 of JAUNGH010000017.1, forward strand.
CTGCATGCGCTTTTTGAACGAAGACCCCTGGGAGCGCCTGCGGAAGCTGCGCAAGGCCCTGCCCCACACCAAGCTGCAGATGCTGTTCCGGGGCCAGAACATCCTGGGCTACAAGCACTACGCTGACGACGTGGTGGACGCCTTCTGCCGCAAGTCCATTGAAAACGGTATCGACATCATCCGCATTTTCGACGCCCTGAACGACGTGCGGAATCTGGAGCAGGCCATCAAGTCCACCAAGAAGTACGGCGGCATGGTGGAGGCCGCCATGTCCTACACCATCTCCCCCATCCACAGCGAGGAGTACTTCGTGAAGCTGGCCCGTGAGCTGGAGCAGATGGGCGCCGACGTCATCTGCATCAAGGACATGGCAAACCTGCTGCTGCCCATGGATGCCTACTCCCTGGTGAAGCGGCTGAAGGAGACGGTCTCCGTCCCCATCCACCTGCACACCCACAATACTACCGGCACCGGCGACATGGTGTACCTGATGGCGGCCTACGCCGGCGTGGACATTGTGGACACCGCCCTGTCCCCCCTGGCCAACGGCACCTCCCAGCCCGCCACGGAGTCCTTGGTGGCGACCCTTCAGGGCACCGTCCGGGACACCGGTCTGGACCTGAACAAGATGAGCGACGCGGCGGCCCACTTCCGCAAGGTGGCCCAGAAGCTGAAGGAGCAGGGCAGCCTGGACCCCAAGGTCCTGAACGTGGACACCAACACCCTGCTCTATCAGGTGCCCGGCGGCATGCTCAGTAACCTCATTTCCCAACTGAAGCAGGCGGGCAAGGAGGACAAGTACTACGACGTGCTGGCGGAGATCCCCCGTGTCCGGGAGGACTACGGCTATCCCCCGCTGGTGACGCCCTCCAGCCAGATCGTGGGTACCCAAGCGGTGATGAACATCATCATGGGCGAGCGGTACAAGACCTTCACCAAGGAGTCCAAGGCCATGCTCCGGGGCGAGTACGGCAAGCTGCCCGGCGAAGTCAACGAGGCGGTCCGTGCCAAGGCGGGCATCGCCCCCGAGGACGTCATCACCTGCCGTCCGGCCGACCAGCTGGAGCCGGAGCTGGAGAAGTACCGGGCGGAGTTCAAGGATGTGGCCAAGAGCGACGAGGACGTCCTCTCCCTGGCCCTGTTCCCCCAGGTGGCCCCCAAGTTCCTGGCCTGGCGGGATGGCCCTCATGACGAGCCTGCGGCGGCTCCTGCCGCCCCTGCGGCCCCCAAGGCAGCCCCCGCCGATCCCAACGCGGTCCGGGAGCTGTTTGTGGAGTACAAGGGCTGATCTGTATAGGAAAAGACACGGTATCCGATGATACCGTGTCTTTTTATTTCTCCGGAAGAAGCGGACTGTACATCATGATGGCGTCATTGGTGAATAGGAACTGCTCCTCCAGCAGCTGGCCCATATCTCCGTATACCAGCCGGTGCAGGGCGTTGTGGCGCACATAGCCGCCCCAGGACAGCTGCTCGATACGGGCCTCCCGCTCTGTAATTTCGTAGCGGAACAGCGGCGGACGCATGGCCCGCCACGCGCCCTCCAAGTGGGTTTCCCCCACCCGCAGGCACAGCTGGAAGTCCTGGTCCGTGTCGTTGCGGAGCATCAGATCCCGGTGGGGGTAGGCGCAGGTGGCGCCGCTGCCGAAGGGCTGGGTGCGGTTTGCGTCCGGGAACACATCGTGGGAGTGGCGGTACCGCTCCACCACCGTCAGCGGCGTGTGGAGCGTCATCCAGAAGATCAGGTTGGAAAGTTGACATAGCCCTCCGCCGATGTCACCGCCGATGCGGCCCAGGAACAGCACCATGCCCTCCTTGTAGCCCTTTCGTCTGCTGGGCCTGCCGATGAGCTTCCAATAGCTGAAGGTCTCCCCCGGATGGAGCACCAGCCCGTCCAGCCGGGCCACTGCCAGCTTCAGGTTCGTGACCTTGTTCCGCTGCCACTCCATCTCCTCGCCCCGGAGCTGGCGCATCAGCGGGGTGGCGTGGGTGAATTGGACGCAGGGCAGGCGATCCGTCCGGCGCTCCTTCGCCCAATGAAACCTGGGGGAGCACCAGAGCAGATACCGCTTCCCGGCATAATACGCCTTGCCCAACCGCAAACGCAGCCAGCTGCGGCGAATGGGCGGGCGGAGCTGTCGATCTGTTTTCATATGCGGCTTCCTCACATCTTATCAGGCGCATAAACGGTCACTGCGATAGGTGTTGTGCGGACGATAGCCCCTTGCTCCGCGTCATAGGCCAGTTCCGCCGTCAGCTCGCCCATATAAGCGCCATACACGTGCGGGGCTTCCAGGCCAAAGGCCATGTAAATCTGAAGCGTATGATTCTCTTCATCAATGCTGATACCGGTATAGCCGCTCTTTCCGGGGTGATAAACGTATTCCCGCCAGGTCTCCTCCGGTGCCCACAGATAGCCTGTATAAGTACCTCCATCGCCATCCGTCACCTGGCAGACGATGTTGCCGTCCCCATACTTTCCCTTCTGCCATTCCAGCGGCTCCACACTGATAAACGCGGCCATCTCCTCCCATGGCTCCACAATGGGGATCTCTTTCATAGCAGCCATATCATAGGCGACACACCAATCTGTGTGCGCTCCTGTCCCGCCTCCGCCTTGCAGCCACAGCAAGTCTGGTTGGCCGTCACCGGTCATGTCCACCCAGAAGGGCATCCCATAGCCAGACACTGCCCCGCCGTAGCCCGCGGAGATATGCCATTCCAGCAGAGATCCATTGGGGGCAGTCCGGTCATTCAGCGCCATCGTCTCACCATGATAATGCACAATCGCCGTCTCTTCATCTTCGCTGATTCGTAAGCAGAAGTCCGACTCCTCCGGGCGGGTGAACTCATAGAAAAACGCGCCGTCCTCCTCCACGCCGCCAAAGTCAAAGCCGTTTGCCCTGCCGTCCTGGTACATATACGCCAGCGCCTCCTCGGACAGCAGCAACCTGGTTGGGGCCGGATCTGCTTTCTCTCCCTGTTCAGCCTTTTCTGTCCGCGCAGGCTCCTCCGGTTGTTTCAGGACCATTTCCGCCTCCTCTGCGCCGCATCCTGTCAGGGTAGCCGCCAGCAGCAATCCCGCAATCCATCCCTGCCTTTTCATAAAATTCCCCCGCATTTCCTGTATGTTTTTATGAGTCTACCAAAGAAACAGCGGCAATAAATCTCAAAAGAAACACAAGTCGTAACAAAAAGTTTCTTTTAGACAATAAAAAAGCGACAGCCGCAATGGACTGTCGCTTTCATGTTGGCGTTACCTATCTTCCCGGGCCGTCGCCAGCCAAGTATTGTGGGCAGAAA
>JAUNGH010000018.1:0-3235 GCA_030524605.1 Oscillospiraceae bacterium
GCCCTTGTAGAGCTTCAGCTTCACGCTGCCGGTGACGTGCTCCTGGGTCTTGTCGGCGAAGGCGCTGAGAGCCTCCCGCAGGGGGGTGAACCACTTGCCGTTGTAGACCAGGTCAGCGAAGTCCACAGCCAGCTTGGCCTTCATGTGGGCAGTGTCCTTGTCCACGGTGATCATCTCCAGGCACTGGTGGGCCTTGTAGAGGATGGTGCCGCCGGGGGTTTCGTAAACGCCCCGGTCCTTCATGCCCACCAGCCGGTTCTCCACGATGTCCAGCAGGCCGATGCCGTTCTCGCCGCCTAAGCGGTTCAGCTTGCGGATGATGTCGGAAGCCTTCATCTTCTCGCCGTCGATGGCCACGGGCACACCCTTTTCAAAGTCCAGGGTGACGTAGGTGGGCGCGTCGGGGGCAGAGATGGGGGAGACGCTCATTTCCAGGAAGCCGGGCTTCTCATACTGGGGCTCGTTGGCGGGATCCTCCAGGTCCAGGCCTTCGTGGCTCAGGTGCCACAGGTTCTTGTCCTTGGAGTAGTTGGTCTCCCGGCTGATCTTCAGGGGCACGTTGTGGGCCTCGGCGTAGTCGATCTCCTCGTCCCGGCCCTTGATGGACCACTCCCGCCAGGGGGCGATGATGGTCATGTCGGGAGCGAAGCGCTTGATGGCCAGCTCGAACCGGACCTGGTCGTTGCCCTTGCCGGTGCAGCCGTGGGCGATGGCGTCGGCCCCCTCGGTCTTGGCAATCTCCACCAGCTTCTTGGCGATGATGGGCCGGGCGAAGGCGGTGCCCAGCAGATACTGCTCGTAGCTGGCGCCCATCTTCATGGAGGGGATGATGACGTCGTCCACCATCTCGTCGGTGAGGTCGGCGATGTACAGCTTGCTGGCGCCGGTCTTGATGGCCTTCTCCTCCAGGCCGTCCAGCTCGTCGTTCTGGCCCACGTCGCCGGCCACGGCGATAATCTCGGGGTCGTTGTAGTTCTCCTTCAGCCAGGGGATGATGATGGATGTATCCAGACCGCCGGAATAGGCGAGCACGATCTTCTTGATATTCTTCTTGTCTTTCATAGTGGGTCTCCTCCCTGTGTGTCGTTTGATGATGGTTGAATTATACGCCAACCGTGTATATTTATGCAACTGTCATGTTGCACAACATTTGCTCCATTCTTTGGGCGCTTTTGCATATTTTGACAAGTATCCGCCAAAATTCCAGCCCATCCTCCCCCAAGAGGCCCTCCCTGCCGCCGCCGCGCCCCGGAGGGAGCGCCCAAAGGGAGAATATACATAAATTTCCGCATATATGCAGTTCGTTTTACATGGTAATAAATATGCAGCCCAGGGCGCGTCCCGGGCCGCGGAAAAGGGCCGTGCCTCTCGCGGGCATCGAAAGGCACGGCCCTGGGGGGGCTTCTGCTATTTCACGCTTTCCGCCATGCGAAGCAAAGTGGCCTTGTCCATCTTCCCCTGGATGCGGAAGCTGACGCCGGTGGCCGCGTCCGTCCACAGCAGCGTGCTCAGCTGGTCCTCCGCCGGGATCTCCAACACCTTTTGCATGGGAGCACCGCCGGAGCCGACGGAGACGGTGAGGCAGCCCTCGGCCTTCGGGTCCCCCGCCCAGTACTTGGCCTGGACGCCCTTCACCGCCACGGTCTCCGGCGTTCCCTCCGGCTCTGCCAGCACCCCGGCGCTGGCCGCCGCGTACATCCAGCCGAACGACACCTTATCCGGGCCAGTCCAGCCCTCCCGAACCGCCTCCCGCAGGGTGCTGCGGCCGGAACTGGCGCTGCCCTCCGGCACCCAGCCCAGCTGGTAGACAGGCAGGGCCTCCGCCCGGGTCTGCGCCGCGGCGGCGGCAAGGGTCTCCAGCTCCGTCTGGCTCAGGGGGGCTTCCAGCCGGAACAGCATCCCCTCCCCGTTCTCCCAGACCAGGATCCCCTCGTCCTCATCCTGATAGAAGTCGGCGGACGCCCCGTTGACTGCGGCCCTATGGTAGACGCTGGCTGCGTCCGTCTCCGTCCGCAGCATCGTGCCGATCTGTCCGCTGTGGGGATACCAGCAGCTGAATTTCAGGCTGTCCGCCCCCTTCCGGTAGGTCCAGGTGCAGTTTCCGCCAATACCCGTGACGTGGACGCCGTCGAGCTTCCAGCCCTCCGGCACCGCCGTCAGACGCCAGTCGGGAGACCCACTGAAATGCACGCCCTCGGCGGGGACCGGGGAGGTATAGCGGATGTGGTTTCCCTCCCAAGTTCGCTGCCACTGGCGGCCCGTCTGGGCGGCCTGGGTCTGGGCCGCGCCTTTCTGGGCGGCGGACTGGGCGGTCCCGCCGGGGGCCGCCAGGGCCGTGGTGGTCATGGTCAGGGCCAACGCCAGGGTGAGCGCGCCGGTCAAAAGGGATGTGATCTGTTTTTTCATAGTCGTACTTCCTCTCTGTTTGATTTTGGGGGAAAAGAGGGATGCCCTCCCGCTCGTTCTACCTCTTGAACGGAGCGGAAGGGCATTGTATCCCACGATTTTTTGATGTTTTTGAAACATATTTCCGGGGGCGGGTCACGGCGTTTCGCCGTCCGCCGGGGCGACGCTCTCCGCCATCCGCAGCAGATCGTCCTTCTTCAGGTCTCCGCTGATGCGGAAGGTGATCCCGGTCTCCGGGTCTGTCCAGAGGACGGTCCCCTTCTGTGCCTCGTCCGCGATGGTCATGGTCTGCGTCCCACTGCTGCCCGAAATCTGGATCTTGATACCGCTGCCGCCTGCGTCCGGGGCCGGCGGCCCCCAGTAGCAGCCTATCACGTCCCCGATACGCACTGCCTCCGCTGTTCCCTCCGGCTTTGCCAGGGAGCCCGCCGTTTCCGCCGCGCACATCCAGCTGAACACGCCCAGGGAGGTCCCGTCCGCGCTGTTCCAGGTCTCCTGGGCCGCATCCCGCAGCGCGTCGCGCTTGGCGAGGACGCAGTCCTCCGGCGTCCAGCCCAGCTGGTATTCCGGCAGCGTCCCCGCCGGGAGTTCCGCCACGCTGTCCGCGATCTGCTCCATCACTGTCTGGTCCAGGCCGCCGTCCAGGCTCAGGGAGAACAGCATCCCGTCCTCGCCCTCCCAGAAGAGGCGGCAGTTCCGCCTTTCATCCGTTTCATACAGGTAGAAGTCGGCGAACCTTCCCCAGACCGTGGCCTGGGACCAGAGGGCCTCCGTGTCCACGTCCTCGCCATAGGAGACGCCTGTATGGAGGGTCTGGGGCCACCAGCAT
>JAUNGH010000018.1:3335-19726 GCA_030524605.1 Oscillospiraceae bacterium
GTCCACGTCCTCGCCATAGGAGACGCCTGTATGGAGGGTCTGGGGCCACCAGCATTGGAACGTCAGCCGGTCGTCTCCCTCCCCCTGATAGGTCCATGTGCTGGAGCTGTTCTCCGGCCCCATCAGCACCAGGCCGTCCAGGCTCCAGCCCTCCGGCAGCCAGGTGGGCCGCCAGGCCGGCGGCTCGTCATAGTCCCAGGCGGCCCGGTCCGAGGTGCTGGTGTAGGCCACATGTCCGCCGCCCAGCTCCCGCAGCCAGTTCAGCACCGCCGCCCGCACCGTGGGGCTGGCCGCCATCAGCGCCCCCAGGGCCAGGGTGCAGGCCAGCAGGACGCAGGCCACGTTCCGCGCGGCCCGCTTCCAAACGGGCCGCGCGGCCTCTCTCGCCCAGCCGAAGGGATCATTCAGCAGGCGCAGCCGCCGGCGGAGGTAGCGGCTGGAAAAGGCGGGGTCCGTATCGCCGGCCCCGTCCAGCACCGCCCGGAACCGCTCCAAATTGGCGTCCATCAGCGCCCGGCGCAGCAGGGCATCAAAGCTCCTCTCATCCACAGCGGTAGCCCTCCTTTTGCAGCTCCTCCATCAGCATGGCCCGGCCCCTCTTCACCCGGGTGGCCACGGTGGATTCGTTCATCCCCAGCAGCCTTGCGATCTCCCGGTTGCTCCGCTCCTCCACGCATTTCAGCTCCAGCACGGCGCGGTAGCCCTCCGGCAGCGCCCGCACCAGGGCCACCAGACGGCGGTACTCCGTCTCCCCCGCCTCCGGCGCCGGCGGGTCCCAGTCCTCCGGCAGGGGCGCCGTCCGGCGGGCGGCGCGCACCAGATCCACTGCGGCGTTTTTGACAACCGTCACTACATACCCCTCGGTCTCCTCCCAGGGCAGGGCCGACACCCGCTCCCAGTGCTCCAGCACCCGCAGCCACGCCTGCTGCACCGCGTCCTCCGCCTGGGCAGGGTCCCCCAGAATGCGCAGCGCCACGGCGTACAGCTTTTTCTCATAGGCACCGTGGAGCCGCAGGAACCGCTCCCGGTCCCCGTCGGTCTCCAGCATCGTCAGAAACATCGCCAGCAATGGAGATCCCCCCTTTTGTCTCTCTGCCCGGTAAACGCCCCGGGCGAAAAAAGTATCCCGCCTTCCGCAATTTTTTTGCGGAAGGCGGGATATGCGTCATACCATCTTCTCCGGTCTTACCGTCTCGTCGAATTCCTCCGCCGTCAGCAGGCCCAGGGCCAGCACGGCCTCCTTCAGCGTGGTGCCCTCCGCCAGGGCCTTCTTGGCGCACTTGGCCGCCGCCTCATAGCCGATCTTCGGCGTGAGGCATGTCACCAGCATCAGGGAGTTGTGCAGGTTGTACTCCATTTTCTCCACATTGGGGGTGATGCCCTCCACGCAGTTCACCCGGAAGGAGTCGCACACATCCGCCAGCAGCCGTGCGGACAGCTGGAAGTTATAGGCCGAAACCGGCAAAAATACGTTGAGCTGGAAGTTGCCCTGGCTGGCGGCAAAACCGATGGCCGCGTCGTTGCCCATGACCTGGACGGCCGCCATGGTGACGGCCTCGCACTGGGTGGGGTTCACCTTGCCGGGCATGATGCTGCTGCCGGGCTCGTTCTCCGGGATGTGCAGCTCGCCCATGCCGCAGCGGGGGCCGCTGGCCTCCCACCGGATGTCGTTGGCAATCTTCATGAGATTCGCCGCCAGGGCCTTCAGCGCCCCGTGGGCGAAGACCAGAGCGTCCTTGCTGGTCAGCGCGTGGAACTTGTTTTCGTCGGGCACGAAGTCCAGCCCGGTCATCTCCCGGAGCCGGGCGCACACCATCCCGTCATACCCCTTGGGGGCGTTCAGCCCGGTGCCCACGGCAGTGCCGCCGATGGCCAGCTTGCAAAGTTCCGTCAGTGCCAGGCGCAGCATCCGGCAGGGGGCGGCGATCAGCTCCCGCCAGCCGGAGACCTCCTGGGCAAAGCGCAGGGGCGTGGCGTCCTGCAGATGGGTGCGGCCGATGCGGATCAGGTCCGGGTACGCTTCTTCCAGCCTGGCGAAAGCCGCCTCCAGCCGCTCAGCGGCGGGCAGCACCTGGTTTGCAACGGAGAGCGCCGCCGCGATATGCAGGGCGGAGGGGAAGGTGTCGTTGCTGGACTGGGAGGCGTTCACGTGGTCGTTGGGGTGCAGGGGGACGCCCCGCTCCGCCGCCAGGTGGGCGATGACCTCGTTGACGTTCATGTTGGTCTGGGTGCCGCTGCCGGTCTGCCACACCACCAGGGGGAACTCGTCGTCCCACCTGCCCTCCCGGATCTCCCGGCAGGCGTCGGAGATGGCCTGGGCCTGGGCTTCGGTCAGCTTGCCCACCTGCCGGTTGGCAAGGGCGCAGGCCTCTTTCAGGTAGGCGAAGGCGGTGATGATCTCCTTCGGCTGGCGCTGGCCGCCGATTTTGAAATTTTCAACGCTGCGCTGGGTCTGGGCGCCCCAGTGGTGATCCGCCGGCACGGCGATCTCGCCCATGGTATCGTGTTCGATGCGGGTGTTCATGATGGTAAAGCCCCCATTTTTCGTAAAATTCGCCTATCATTATATAAGGAAGCCCCGCCAAACGCAAGAGCGTTTGGCGGGGCTTTTTCTATGTGTAAGGATAAAATTCCAGCCGCTCCGTCCTCCCGGCGAAGACGGCGTCGTTCTCCAGCAGGGCAATCAGCTCCATCAGCATCTCCGGCGAAGCGCCGTAGTCCCCGATGGCCTTTCCCTCCGTGAGGATGCGGGCCGCGGTCTCCCGGGTCATCCTCATATAGCTGGTCCTGTCCGCGTCCCGGGCCAGCACCATGTCCAGCTCCGGCCGCAGGGCCAGGAGCAGACAGCCGTTCCGGGCCATGCGGTAATCGGAGAGCACGTTCTCCTCCCACAGGCTGCTGTCCTGGAACACCAGCTCCAGCCTGCCGTTTTCCACGGTCTGGGTATACGCGCCCGCCGCAGCCGGGTCTCCCCAGATGTCCCAGCAGAGCAGGTCCTCCGCCAGAGCGTCCGGCGTGTCCTCCTGCGCCAGCTCAAACATCTGCCGCGCCGTGTGGGAGACGGATGTCTCCGGGCCGGCGCTCCGCTCCATCCACAGCTGATACACCCGGCCATCCAGGTTGGCGGAGCCGACCAACCGGTCCAGCCCGGCCTGGGAGGTCACCGGACAGGCCCCGGCATCAAAGCCGGAAAACAGGCTGGTGATGATCCACATCTCCGATCGGGCCGCCCGGCGCTCCACCGCCGTGCCGTCCGCGCCGGGATAGGCCCAGGACACCGCCCGGACCTCCGGCTTCACATACAGCAGCACCAGAGCCGTCCTGGCGAGATACACGTCAAAGCCGCTGGGGTCCCGGGGCGTGTCCGCAAAGTCCAGGGTCAGAACGCCGCCGTCCAGGGACATGCCGGACAGGCTCAGATCTCCCGGCGCGCCGTCCCAGAGACCGTCGTTCAGCAGCTGCCAAAAGGCCCCGGCGGGCTCCTGCCTTTGCAGGAGGGCGAACCGGTCAAACAGGTCCAGCCGCACCAGCATATCCCGGATGTCCGCGATAGCTGTCTCCTCCGAGACCGCGGCCGTCCCCAGACTGATGGTCCAGCCGTTCCGCGCCAGCGCGTCCGCGCTCTCGGCTGTCTCCATCCCGCTCTCCGGGTCCTCATAGGACCATCTCACCCGCAGCTCCGGGCACACGCCCATCATCACCGCCGCCCGCTTCTGCATCCCCAGCCGCAGGGTCCCCTCGCCCACATACAGGCTGTCGAACGCCACCTGTGCGGTGCCGTCATCCCGCCATGTCACGGTATAGCTTCCCAGGGCGTCCGTGTCCAGGACGTCCAGCAGCTTCTTCACATCGGGACGCTCTCCGCCGTCCGCCCGCAGGCTGAACAGCGTCCGGGCCAGCTTGTCCAGCGGGTCGGAGGACAGGTCAGCCTGCTCCTCCCAGCCCAGATAGTCCAGCAACGCCCGGATGCCCGCCGCCGTCTTGCCCATTTCCTTGACATTCCGGTATCCCAGTCTCTGGGCGGCCTCCTCCAGCCAGTCGCTGTCCGCGTTGACGTAGGTGTTGACATAGACGGTGCTGCCGTCCGGTTTGAGATAGGCATAGCCCGCCTGCCTGATATCCCCCACCAGTGCGCGCAGCAGCGCGTCAACGGACGACATGTTGATCTTCGGCTCCTCCGCGCAGCGGATCAGCAGGATGTCCTCGTGTCCCTCAAAGAACTCCAGCGTATAGGCAGCATCCATGCCCAAAGCCTCCAGGATCGCGTCCACCGCTTCGGTGTCCGCCGCGCTGTCCGTCCGCAGGGCGAACAGCGTCCGGGCCAGGCTGCTGTCGGCGGTCAGCTCCCCCATGGACAGGGTGGAGGTCACAAAGCGGTATTGCAGCACCGTGTCGTTGTCGAAAAGCCCGCTGCCCGCCGTGCCGCCCGCCCGGATGCCGCCGTCAGGCCGGGTGGAGAACATCACGGTATACAGCGCCACGCTGCCGTCGTCCTCCAGCTTCCAGCGCGCCGGCCCCTCTTCGCTGCCGTCCCCCAGGACGCTGCCCATGCCGGTATAGCGATCCCTGGGCAGCGTGATATTGCGGGTGGCAAAGAAAACACCCGCACCGTCAAAGCCAAAACTCACCGCCAGCTCCCCGCTGAAGCCGTCCACCTCATAGACCGGGGGAACGCTCAGGGTCGTCCGCAGCTCCCGGGGCGACGCGCCGCCGTCGTCCTGAAAGCTGTCCATGATGCAGGGGCTGCTGGATATCAGTTCTCCGTTCTCATAAATATCCTCGTAAATGGCCCAGGAGCGGATTGGCTCCTTCATCTCACAGGTAAAGGATACGGCATTTCCGCTCTGCTCCGCCTCCAGCCAGCTGCCCCCCTCCGCATCGGTGCCGCAGACCACCGCCACCAGCGCCACCGCCGCCACCGCCAGAAACACCGCGGCGGGTCCGGCCCGCTTCCAGTTCAGCACGTTTTTCACCCGGCGGGCGGCGTCGTGTTCGCCGAAGGCCAGGGCCATGGGCGCACGGCGGTCCAGGGCAAAGGACACCAGGGACAGGCTGTATCCCGTCTTCACCCGGTCCCCCAGCTGGGCCAGCACCGCCTCGTCGCAGCGCATCTCCATGTCCCGGCAGCACAACACCCAGCACAGCCACACGGCGGGATTCCACCAGTACACCGCCAGAAGCAGGTACCCCAGCAGCTTCACCCAGTGGTCCAGATGCCGGATGTGATACCGCTCGTGGGCCAGGACATAGAGCCGCTCCTCTTCCGACAGGCGGAAGGGGATGTAGATGCGGGGCCTGACGAACCCCAGCACAAAGGGCGTGGGGATGCTGTCGCACTCCCAGACGTTCTCCTCCCGCAAAACGGCTGCGGCCACCCGCCGCCGCAGGCGGACGAAAGTGCCCGCGCCGTAGGCCAGCACCGCCGCCATGCCCGTCAGCCAGAGGATGCTGGCCGCCGGCAGCACCGTGCCGGTAATGGTATCTGCGGGAGAGACGCCGTCCGGCTTGGTGACCACATAGTACCCGTCCTCGCCGCCGTAGACCGGCTGGTTTCCATGCTCTACGGCCCTTTGAAAATCCTCCGCCTGCTCCTCCGCGTTCCAGATGACGCGGCTTTCCCCCACATAGCTCTCCCCCGCCGTCTCCACCCGGCGCTCCATCTCCCCCGGCTCCACCAGCCCCACGGGACTGGTAAAGGACACCGGGCACACCAGCCGGAAGGCCACCACGGCCCACAGCAAATAGCGAAACCTTTTCGGCGCTCTCCCCAGCAAAAGCCGGGCCGCCAGCACCACGGCCATCACCGGCAGCGCCGTCAGGGACATGGACAGCAGCTGCCGGAACACACTGGTCAACAGCTCCATCCTCAGCCCTCCCGATGCGCGTCGATCAGACGCTTCAGGTCCTCAGCTTCCGCCTCCGTCAGCCGCCGCCCGCTCATGAACGCGGCCAGAAATCCCGGCAGGGAGCCGCCGAAGGCACGGTCCACAAACGCCCCCGCCGCCTCCGCCGTCACCGTCTCCCGGGGGGCCAGCACCGTGACGGTGCTGCTCTCGTTTTGCAGCAGGCCCTTTTCGCACAGCTTTTTCAGCACGGTGTAGGTGGTGGATTTCTTCCACCCCAGCCGCTCCCGGCACAGCTCCACCAGCCGCCCGGATCCCACCGGGGCCGCCTCCCACACCACCTGCATGAAGCGGTACTCGCTGTCGCAGAGATGATAGGTCTCCATCGTCCGTCCTCCCTTTGGTCTATTTTTATCGACCTCTCGGTATAGTCTATAACAATAGACCGGCAATGTCAAGAAAAAACCGCCGGAGGCCAGCAGGCTTCCGGCGGCGGGTCATTTCATCCCGGGCACGTCATAGGGCTTGTAGGCGGAGGTCAGCACCTTTTCAAACACCGGCGCGTCCGGTTTTTCGATGCGCTTGAGGATCTGCTCGCCGGCGGCGCGGCCCAGCTCCTCCACCGGCTGGATGATGCAGTCCATCTGATCGGAATAAAGCTGATAAAAATTGGAATCATAATCTACGAAGCTGACCAGGTCGATGTCCTTGGACAGCCGGATGCCCTTCTCCTGTAAGTAAAAGATGGTCTCCGAGGCCATCAGGCCCTGGCAGACGATGACGGCGTCGCAGTTCTGTTCCAGCAGCTCGTCCAGGCAGGCCTGGGCGCTGTTCTCCATGGAGTCGCCGTACCGGATCAGCGCCTCCTCCTGGGCCAGGCCGCAGTCCGCCACCGCCTGCTGATAGGCGGAGATGCGCTCCTTGGTGGAGGAAAGCCGGGGCAGGCCGCCGATGATGCCCACCCGCTTGGCCCCCTTGCCCGCCAGACGGCAGACGGAGCGGTAGATGGGCTGGAAGTTGGACACGCAGATGGAGGAGTATTTCTTGGCTTCAAAGGTCCGGTCCACCAGCACCACCGGGAAACCGGCGGGGATCAGCTCGTCGAAGCGGTCGAAATCCTCCATGGTGCTGGCCACCAGCAGGCCGTCCACAAGGCCCGCAGTCAGCAGGCGGATGTTGGTCTCCTCCCGGCTGCTGTCCTCCTTGGTGTTGGCAATAATCAGGTGGTAGCCGTGGGCGGACAGGTAGTTCTCCACCGACTCGATCATGGTGCCGAAGAACTTGTTGGAGATATCCGGCACGATGAAGCCGATGGTCTTCTTCTTGCCCGTGCGGAAGCTGCGGGCGGAGGCGTCCGGCGTGTAGCCCAGCTCCGCAATGGCCTGATAGACCTTCTCCTTCGTCTCGTTGGAGACGTATCTGGTATTGTTGATCGTGTGGGACACGGTGGCGGTGGACACGCCCGCCAGCCGGGCCACATCGCTGATGGTCACTTTCATATCGTCGTTCCTTTTTTGCGCAAATCCGGTTCAGGTTGCGTAATCAATTAGCTTATGCACAGTATAGGGCAAGCCTATGGAATCCGTCAAGGGCTTTTCACCCTCTTTTGGCGAAAGTTCTGTGAATTTTGCTAATTTATTATCAAAAATCCACAACTCAAATTTTGGATTGTTATCTGAAATGACAATTGCCAAAAAGTTATCAGTGTGATACTATACTTCTGGAAAATCGATTAAACAAATCGTTTACGCAATCGTTTTGACAGTCATTCTACTGATTCAAATTTGAAAGGAGTTCTTTTTCTATGAAAGCCAAAATCGGTATCAATGGTTTCGGCCGTATCGGCCGTCTCGTCTTCCGCGCCGCCCTGACCCACGATGATGTTGAGGTCGTCGGCCTGAACGACCCCTTCATGAATCCCGAGTATATGGCCTACATGCTGAAGTACGACAGCGTGCACGGCAAGTTCCCCGGCGAGGTCAAGGCCGAGGACGGCGCCCTGGTCGTCGACGGCAAGAAGTACCCCGTTTTCACCGCCATGGATGTCAAGGACATCCCCTGGGCCTCCGTCGGCGCTGAGTATATCTGCGAGTGCACCGGCAAGCATCTGAGCAAGGACCTGTGCCAGGGCCACATCGACGCCGGCGCCAAGCACGTCGTCATGGGTGCCCCCTCCAAGGACGACACCCCGATGTTCGTCATGGGCGTCAACAACGACAAGTACACCTCCGACATGACCTTCGTGTCCAACGCCTCCTGCACCACCAACTGCCTGGCCCCCATCGCCAAGGTCCTGAACGACAAGTTCGGCATCGTCGAGGGCCTGATGACCACCGTGCACTCCGTCACCCCCACCCAGAAGCTGCTGGACGGCGCTTCCCTGAAGGATTGGCGCGGCGGCCGTGCCGCTACCGGCAACATCATCCCCTCCTCCACCGGCGCCGCCAAGGCCGTGGGCAAGGTCATCCCCGAGCTGAACGGCAAGCTGACCGGCATCTCCATGCGCGTCCCCACCCTGGACGTGTCCGTGGTGGACCTGACCGCCAAGCTGGCCAAGCCCGCCTCCTATGAGGACATCTGCAACGCCATGAAGGAAGCCTCCGAGGGCGAGCTGAAGGGCGTTCTGGGCTACACCGACGAGGACGTCGTCTCCTCCGACTTCCTGGGCGACTCCCGCACCTCCATCTTCGACAAGAAGGCCGGCCTGTCCCTGACCGACACCTTCGTGAAGGTTGTCTCCTGGTACGACAACGAGTGCGGCTACTCCAACAAGATGGTGGAGCTGATCGCCTATATGTGCTCCGTGGACAACAAATAATCCATTCCACAGGATATTTGTTTTATAGTGCAGCATCCGTCCGGGCCGCTGGCCCGGACGGATGCATTTTTATCCCCTTTCGATCATACGGACAACCCTTGGGTCAAAACGCTTGACGCCGCATTCGCGGCGACTCGCCTTTGGCCTCACTATATGCAAAAAAACATTCCCCCCATCCGCTCCATCGGCGAATGGGGGCTCACTCATTGATTGGACTGGTTTCCCCACAAAACCATTCGGTTTTGCGGGGGCCCCGGATTGAACTCAAATGGGCAGGCAAAGCCCGCCCATTTCAAGGTTTTGTCCTCCGGCCAAAACGCTTGTACGCTGTACTTACAGCGAGTATGGACAGTCCTGTTCGCCGGCCTCACATAAAAACATTCCCCCCATCCGCTCCATCGGCGAATGGGGGGCTCACTCATTGATTGGACTGTCCATTGGTCTGTACCTCTTGCTTTCTTGGTTTGCCGTTCGGATGCCGGGGTCTCGTGGGGAAACTGGGAAACTCGGTTTCTTCCAATACCTAAAACATCGGGAACACGCAGACATCTGCTCTAGCTGTTGCTAAACCATGCTCGTGCGGCTCATCATAGTGAGGTGTGTTTCGTCTTTGGGGATCTGCCGAAGCTTCTGTTGCCGCTGAATGGATCTCGATTCCGAACGGTCTTGGGGTGAGAGATTTGTGAATCTCTTGAGCTTTCTAGCCCATTGGACTCACTCCTTTCTGTGTCTATAATGTACAATACTTTTCCGTATTTGTCAAGGTAGTTTGTGCATTTTTACTCTTTGCACAAACGCAAATCGTTTTCCCATGTCGATCTGCACAATCACCCCTTTTACCGGGCCAGCTCCGCCAGCAGCGCCCTGCAGGACAGCGGCTCCCACTGCCAGAAGCCAGCCAGCAGGGCGTCCAGATTTTCACCGCTGTGCTCGATCTCACAGCTGAACCGCCGCAGGGCCTCGGACAAGCCGCACACCGCCGCCAACCTTTCGACCGCCAGCACGGCAAATACGCAGAGCTGCGCCCGCCCCAGCAGGTCGCCGTCGTTGACGGCTTTCAGCAGATAGCGGAAGGCAAAATAGACGGCGATCCGCTCCAGCAGCGGCTCCGGCTGCGGGACAGGGGCCGCCGTCTCCGCCCGCAGCAGCAGCTCCGGCCAATCTCCGTCCAGAAGCTCCAGCGTTCCCAGAAAACGCAGGCCGTGAGGGAACAGCAGCCCCTCCCCCGCCGGGGCTTCCGCTTTGCGGGGCCGCCAGCCCGCCGCCAGAGCGGGAAGCTGCTCCTCACAGCCGCCGTCCAACATCCCCTGGGCCTCTCCGGCCAGGGAAAGGAAGTCCGCCAGGCGGCGGCGCAGGGGGCGGCTGCGGTCCGCCAGCAGCGTCAGCAGCCGCGCCCGCAGGGGCGGCAGATACGCCAGCCATTCGTCACCTGCTTCCTCCGGCTCCGCCGTCCTCCACTCCAAAAACGTCAGCGGCGCATCCGTCCCCAGCAGCAGCGCATTGGCCGCGGGGCAGGACGCGGAGAGGGTGATCTCCCGAAAGGGGCCGTAGTCCTCGGTGAACCGGGGGTGCTCCCGGCAGGTGACGCTGGTGGCATCCTCCCCCAGCCGCCTGTGGATCTCGCACAGGTTCTCCCCATCCAGGAATGGGCACCGCCCGCCGTCCAGGGGGAAGCAGAAGTCCCCCTCCCCGTCCGCCTGCATGGACGAGCGCAGCCTGTCCCCCAGCGGGCCGGGGACGCCGAAATACCGGCAGGCGGTCTCCTCGTCCAGGACCACCTCCCACTTTTCGCAGCAGGTGTGGGGACAGGCCCCCGCCAGGCAGCGGAATTTTTCATAATAATCCGGCACACGGGTCAGCACGGCGGCCCCTCCTCTCAAAGTTCCTCCCGCCGCAGCAGGCGGAAGTGGTTTTTGCGGAACTCCAGAACGCCCTCGTCCCGGAGCTTCCCCAGGGCGGCGGACATGGCGCTGCGGTCCACCGCCAGGAAGTCCGCCAGCTGCTGGCGGTCCAGGGGGATATCGAACTCCGGCCCGCCGGCCAGCAGGGCCTGGGCGGACAGATAACTCAGCAGCTTCTCCCGGGTGGTCCGCCGGGCCATGTGGCGCATTTTGCGGGTCAGCTGCAGATTTTTCCCCGCCAGCAGGGACAGCAGGTTGGCCGTCAGCCGGACCTCCGCCCCGCCGGAAAAGGCCGCCGCATCCAAAAACAGCGCAGCCACGTCCGTGGCCGCCAGGACGGAGACCTCCAGCGGCTCACCGCTGAGGGCGTAGGATTCGGCGAACACGTCCCCCGCCTCCGCAAGCCCTACGATCTCCCGGCTGCCCCAAAAGTCCTCCCGGACGATGTGGACCGCGCCGGACAGCACCAGCCCCAGCCGCCCTGCCGTTTCCCCCCGGTGCAGCAGCAGCTCCCCCTTCCGATACCGCCGCTCCCGAGCGTCCGCCCGGGCCAGCAGCCCCGGCAGGGTCTCCGCCGGGATCCCCCGGAACAGGGGCGATGTGGCCAGCAAGGGCGAAATTTCCATGGGGGTCTCCTCCGTTCGTTGGAAATCCAACAGACTTTTTGAGGCGATTATACGATACTGTAGCCAGCAAATCAATAAAAAACGGTTGAAAACCGAAAAAAGGAGAAACACTATGGTACGGAGGATCATTGAGATCGACCAGGAGAAATGCAACGGCTGCGGCGCCTGTGCCGCGGCCTGCCACGAGGGCGCCATCGGCATGGCGGACGGCAAGGCGGTCCTTTTGCGGGACGACTACTGCGACGGTCTGGGCGACTGCCTGCCCGCCTGCCCCACCGGGGCCATCACCTTTGTGGAGCGGGAGGCGGCGGCCTATGACGAGGCGGCGGTACTGGCCAAGAAGGCGGAGGCGCTGAAGGGCAGCGCGCCCGTGACCCGCACGGGGTGCCCGGGGAGCATGAGCCGGACCCTGCGGCACGATGACGTGCCCGACGCCTCCACTCCCGCCGGCAGCCCTGTCTCCCGCCTGATGCAGTGGCCGGTGCAGATCAAGCTGCTGCCCGTGGAGGCTCCCTACTACAACGGCGCCAGGCTGCTGATCGCGGCGGACTGCACCGCTTTCTCCCGGGCCGACTTCCACCAGCGCTTCATGCGGGGCCGCATCACCATGATCGGCTGCCCCAAGCTGGACGAAGGGGACTACGCGGAAAAGCTGACGGAGATCCTCCGCCGGAACGATGTCCGGGAGGTCACTGTCGTCCGCATGGAGGTTCCCTGCTGCGGCGGGCTTCAGCGGGCCGCGGAGACCGCCCTGCGGCAGAGCGGAAAGTTCATCCCCTGGCAGGTGGTGACACTGGGCCGGGATGGAAATATTCTGGATTAAATCGGAGGAATCCATCATGAACGCAACAGTCAACGAAAACTGCATCGGATGCGGCCTGTGCGCCGGCACCTGCCCGGAGGTCTTCTCCATGGGCGACGACGGCTTTGCCCACGGCAGCGAATTCGGCGCGGAGCTGCTGGACGCGGCCCAGGAGGCCCGGGACGGCTGTCCCGTCAGTGCCATCAGCATCCAGGAATAAGGCAGTGCGAAGCCGGAGCGCAGGCCAGATGGTCTGCGCTCCGGCTTTGTGCGGAGGATGCGGATGGTTTGTCCCTGACCCAAGAACTGCCTTTGCGGGCGGGGCGGGAGGTGGTGCCTGACAGGCACGCAGGGGATGTACCCCCCCATTTTTTTCGGCCGCGCTGAAAAGAAAATGGGGGGTGCAATCCCTTCAGGTATTATCCCTGCTGATGGGCTCCCGGATGAGCAGCCGCCGCAGCGCCTTGCCGTTGAAGGGGATCAGCGGATAGAGATATCCATGCCCCACCATGGGCTTGGTGGTGGCCAGCAGCACCAGGATGCCCAGCACCCCCAGCACAAAGCCCCACACGTCGAACACCGCCGTCACCAGCAGCAGCACCACCCGCAGCAGTTTGAAGGCGTAGCCCATCTCATAGCTGGGCTGGGCAAAGCCCGCCACGGACACGAAGGCCATATACACCAGCACCTCCGGCCCCAGCCAGCCCGCCTGGACGGCGAAGTCGCCCAAAATCAGCGCCCCCAGCATGGAGAAGGAGTTGGACAGGGAGTCCGGCGTGTTCAGGGACGCCAGCTTCAAAACGTCGATGAGGAACTCCACCACCAGCAGCTGGCTGAGGAGGCTCAGCGACGCCGGCTCCGGTGAGGACAAAAACTCCAGCCACCCTGGCAGCCGCCCCGGCTCGCTGACCATCAGATACCACGCCGGGGTGATGAGCAGGGAGATCAAAAACACGATGATCCGCAGCAGCCGCAGATAGGAGCCGATGAGGGGCGGGAAGTAGAACTCGTTGGCCTCCTGAGTGAAGTCGAAAAAGGTGGTGGGCAGGATCATCACCGACGGCGAGTTGTCCACCATCAGGACGATGTTGCCCTCCATGATGCTGGCGGCGGCGCTGTCGGGCCGCTCAGTATAGCGGACCTTGGGGAAGGGGTTGTACCACTGCCTGGGGCGGATGGCCTCCGCCACGCTCTCCTGGGCCATGGTCAGGGACTTGACGTCGATGCCCTCCAGCTTCTCCCGGAGTTCTCGCAGCAGCTTCCGGTCCACCTTGTCGTCCAGATAGCACAGCACCGCGTCGGTGTGGGAGCGGGTGCCCACCTTGTGGCCCTCCATGGTCAGGTGGGGGTCCCGGATGCGGCGGCGCAGCAGGGCCATGTTGGGCACCACCGCCTCGATGAAGCCGTCGTGGGAGCCCCGGAGGACCTTGCCGTCCATGGGTTCCCCCACGCTGCGGCCGGGATAGTCCTTGCAGTCCATCAGCGCTCCGCCGGCAAGGTCTTCCGCCAGCAGCAGCGTCTTTCCCAGCAGCACCGAAGTCACGATGTCGTCCACGTCGAAGCTGACGTTGGTCTCGGAAAACGTGATGAAGCGGTCGGCAAAATCCTGCATCTCCGTCAGGTGCTTCACGTCCGCCGCCGTCAGGGACAGCCAGAAGGCCCCCATCCGCTCCAGAATCCCGTCCTTGCCGTAGCCGTCGATGACCCAGATCCGCGCCCGCTTTCCGCCGATGACGTAGTCCCGGCTGACAATGTCGCAGCTGCGGTCCACTCCCAGCACCTCGTCGAACAGGCGCACGTTGTCCAGATAGTTGTCAGAAAGTTTTCCCATGCTCCACCTCCGTCAATAGGGATAGTATGCGCCGGAGACGGACGGCGTATCCATACAAGAGGACGGCGGCCCTGCGCAGGGCCGCCGTCCTTTGTTTTACGCCTTTGTTTCCGCCAGCCGCCCCCGCAGGGCCAGCCGGACCTTTTCCAGATCCGGATCGCACAGCAGCGGCAGCATCTCCACCAGGGCCTCGCCCTCCAGGTCCCACCACCGCAGGCGCAGCAGAAGCTCCGTCAGCTCCCCGTCAAAGCGGTTTTTGAGAAGCCGCGCCGGGTTGCCGCCCACCACGGTATAGGGAGCGACATCCCTTGTCACCACCGACTGGGCCGCCACAATGGCGCCGTCGCCGATGCGAACCCCCGGCAGGATGACGCTGTTCCGCCCGATCCACACGTCGTTTCCCACCACGGTGTCCCCCTTGAAGGGCAGCTGCTCCAAATGGGGCGGCGTATTTTCCGCCCAGGCGCCGCCGAACACGTTGAACGGATAGGTGGTCACACTGCCGGTCCGGTGGTTGGCGGGGCCCATGATGAACCGCACGCCGCTGGCGATGGCGCAGAATTTGCCGATGATAAGGCGGTCGCCGAATACCGGCCAGTTGAACAGCACGTTGTTCTTCTCAAAACCCGTGGGGTCCGCAGGGTCATCGTAATAGGTATAGTCCCCCACCTGGATGTTGGGGGCGGTGATCACGTTTTTCAAAAAGCAGGTGGTCCCGTATTCGTTGGG
Source organism: Oscillospiraceae bacterium (assembly GCA_030524605.1). Taxonomy (GTDB): domain Bacteria; phylum Bacillota; class Clostridia; order Oscillospirales; family Oscillospiraceae; genus Oscillibacter. Next base: position 17,886 of record JAUNGH010000018.1, read on the forward strand.
GAACACCGCGTTGGGGTCTGGTATATAACTCATAGATCTCCTCCGTTATGAAACTTGCATCACATCCTTTCTCCCGGCCGCCGCAGTGGCCACCGCCCGCTTTTTCCGGATCTCTCTCACTGTCCTCAATCCCTTTCCGAATCCGCCCCCCGCCGCCTTGGCGGCGGGGCCGCTTTTTTACGCGTTTTTCCGTTTGTAATCCTCGCCCCAGGCCCACATGGCGTCCAGGATGGGCTTCAGGCTGTATCCCGTCTCCGTCAGGGTGTACTCCACCCGGGGCGGCACCTCGGCGTAGACGGTGCGGATCAGCAGGCCGCTTTCCTCCATGGCCCGGAGCTGGGCCGTCAGCACCTTCTGGCTGACGCCGCCAATGGACCTTTTCAGCTCCCCGAACCGCTTGGTGCCCCCCAGCAGGTCCCGCAGGATCAGCACCTTCCACTTGTCGCCGATCAGCGTCAGCGTCGTCTCCACCGGGCAGGCGGGCAGCGTCTTCGTCTCCATGGGCAGTTCCCCTTTCACAATGGTTTCTATCAGATGCTTACTTTCTAATTGTAACCAAGCGCCAAAGGGTCTGTCAAGCCGTCCGCCCGGATTTTTTTCGTCCCAAACGTCACCGCAGCATAAAACCGCCGCTGCCCACGTGGGCGGCGGCGGTTTTCTATGCTGATTGCGCGGCCTTTGGAAAGGACAGGGTAAAAGTGCTGCCCATGCCGGGTTCGCTCTCCAGCGCCACGGCGGCTCCCAGATAGGCCGCGCCATGCTTCACAATGGAGAGCCCCAGGCCCGTCCCGCCGCCGGAGCGGCTTTTGTCCACCCGGTAGAATCGCTCGAACACCCGGCCCTGGGCCTCCCGGGGGATGCCGACGCCGGTATCCCGCACCGTCAGCCTTGCCCCCTCCGCCGTGTCGGATACCGTGACGGTGACGCTGCCGCCGGGGCGGTTGTAGGCAACTGCGTTGTCGCAGAGGTTGTAGACGATCTCCTCCAGGATCTGGGGCACGCCCCGCACCGGGGCCGCGCCGCCCTCCAGGGCCATGGACACCTGCTTTTTCTCCGCCGCGCCGGCCAGCTGCTTTAAAACGCTCTGGCTGAGCCGGTACAGGTCCACTGTCTCCCACTCCCCGGCGTGGCCGCCCTCGTCCAGGCGGGAGAGCTTGATGATGTCGTTCACCAGCCCGATGAGCCGCTGGGTCTCCCGGCGGATATTCCCGGCGAAGTGGGGGATGTCCTCCGGCCGCACCAAGCCGTTTTCCAGGATCTCCGCCGTGCCCAGGATGGAGGTCAGGGGCGTTTTCAGCTCGTGGGACACGTTGGCGGTAAACTCCCGCCGCAGAGTCTCCCGCTGCTCCTTCTCCGTCACGTCCAGCACGATCAGCACCGCGCCGGTGACGGCGCCCTCCTGCTCCACGGGGCTGGCCATGCAGCGGCGGCACGCCCCGTCCCGCTCCAGCAGCGCCTCGCAGCGGCGGCCCGCCAAGGACTCCTCCACACAGCGGCGGAAGCCCGCCTCCCGGTCCAGGGCCAGGACGCTCCCGCCCTCCTCCACGGGCCCCGACGCCTCCAGCAGCCGCAGGGCGGCGGTGTTGTGGGACAGCACCCGGGTCTCCTTGTCGATGACCAGCAGGCCCTCGCTCATGTTCTCGGTGATGGCGGCGAACTCCTCCCGCCGCCGGCGCAGATCCTCCACCTGCTTTTGGATCCGGCGGTTCTGGCTGCGGAGCTTCCGCAGCAGGGGCGCCAGCTCCTCGTATACCGTTTCGCCGCCGGGGTCCTCGGGGTCGATGGCGTTGATGGGCGCCACCAGCTGCCGGGACACCCGCCCCGCCAGCCACAGCGCCAGC
>JAUNGH010000259.1 GCA_030524605.1 Oscillospiraceae bacterium
GCTGAGCTAAGGGCGCATGTCCTCTCCCGGACAGCTTTGTTATAATAGCACACTTATTTTCGAAATGCAAGAGTTTTTTTCAGATTTCTCCCACTTTTTTTGCGGGCCTTGTAAAACGGCAAAGCCTGTGTTATAATGAAGCATCTATGCCGCTCTATAGAGAGTAAAGCAGAAAGTGGTGGGTATATGGACAACTATCCCATTAAAAGCGTGACGTTCGGCGGCTTTGACAAGCAGGACGTTATCCGGTATATCGAGCAGGCCGCCGAAAAGGCCGCTGCCGCTCAAAAGGAGCTTCAGGCGGAGAACGACCGTCTCCGCAGCCAGACGGCGGCGCTGACCGAGGAGGCGTCAGCCCTGCGGGAACAGCTGGAGGCAATGAAGGTGCAGCGCGATCAGCTGCAGGCAGCGCTGCATCTGGAGAGCTCCGTCCGGCAGGAGCTGGAGGCCCTGAAGCCTCTGGAGGAGCAGGTCTCCCTTCTGAGGGCCGAGGTGGAAACCCTGCGTCCGGACGCCCGGGCCTACGCCCAGTTCCGGGAGCGCATCGGCTCCATCGAGTGCGAGGCCAGGGAGCGGGCCGCCAGCCTGGAGGCCTCCACGGCCGCCCAGCTGCGGCGGACGGTGGACCTGTTCCGCGCACAGTACCAGACTCTGATGAGCACCTTTGAAACCACCGCCAGCCATGTGACGGGCGAGCTGCGAAAGGTGGAGGTCAATCTCTCCCAGCTGCCCCGGGCCATGGATCAGGCGGGGTCGGAGCTGAACGAGCTGGCCGCGCAGCTGGATCCCCCCAAGCAGTGATCAGCGCGCTCTGAAAATCAGGCGGGAGCCGGACGTTCGTCCGGCTCTTTTTTTGCTGCCCGACATAAATTCCGCCTCAGCCGGACAAACTACCGGCGAAGGAGTGAGCTACATGGCCCATATCAGCGCCTATTTTTCCCTGGAAAACGCCGACGGCAAGCACGATGCCAAACGGCTGAAGCAGGGCCTGGACACCCTGCCCGGCGTCACCTCGGTCAGTCTCAGCGGCCAGGGGTGCCTGGCTGTGGACTACGACTCCACCGGCGTCCGCCAGGAGGACATCCGCCAAAAGGTCCAGGAACTTGGCTTTCAGCTCCGCAGCGACGGCTGAACCGTCCCGCGAAACCGTCCCGCCGCAATGCGGCGGGACGGTTTTATCTCGCGTTCTCCCGGGGGCCGGGGAGAAACTCCTCCCCCGTCGGCTCCATGACAAGCCCTCCGGCGGATAATTCCGTCAATTTGCCCGCAAAGGCTTCCGCACCTCCCGCCGGAAACGCCGCCCGGAGGGTGATGCCCGCGCCGTACTCCGCCTCCCGCACCACGCCGCCGCAGGCGGCGATATCCAGCTTCACCCGCTCAAACAGCGGATACGTACAGGGCACGTCCCACAGCGTCCACAGGCTCATGCGGGCAATGCCCGCCGCATCCAGAGCGTCCTTGGCGCCCTTGGTATAGGCCCGGGTCAGGCCGCCCGCGCCAAGCAAAACGCCGCCGAAATACCGGGTCACCACGCAGCAGACATTGACCACCGCCTCCCGCTGGAACACATTCAGCATGGGCTGGCCCGCGGTGCCCTGGGGCTCGCCGTCGTCGGAGTAGCGGACCACGTTCCCCTCCTTTAATAAGTAACACCAGCAGTTGTGGCGGGCGTCGTAGTATTTCTTCTTCATTTCCTCGATGCGGGCACGGGCCGCCGCCTCGCTCTCCACCCGCCAGAGGTGGCTGATGAAACGGGAGCGCTTCTCCACAAATTCGCTCTCCGCGTCCTCAAAGGGCACCAGATACTCGCTCACGCCAGTCCTCCTCTGTCAGCACGTAAAAATAGCTCTGCCGCAGCTCTCCCACCAGGGCCACGTGATCGGTCTTTGCGAACTGGTAGCGGAAGCCGCACTTGCCGATGACCCGCGCCGACCGCTGGTTTCCGGCATAGTGGCCGCACCAGATGCGCCGCAGGCCAAGCTGTGTAAAGCCATATTCCAGAACAGCGCCCACCGCCTCGGGCACCAGCCCCCGGCCCCAGTAAGCGCGGCTGAGGGCATAGCCGATCTCGTCGTCGGGACAGCCGGGGATCTCCCCCGCCGGGTGGTTCCCCACAAAGCCCACGGAGCCGACGACCTTGCCAGCCTCCTTCAGTTCCACGGCAAACACGCCGGGGGCGGAGAACACCGTATGGATGATCTCCCGGCTCTCCTCCTCGCTGCCGTGGGGCTGCCAGCCGGCGATGGGGCCCACCGCCGGGTCCCTGGCGTATTCGTAGACATCCGCCGCGTCGCTCTCCCGAAAGGGGCGCAGGAGCAGGCGCGGGGTCTCCAGGCCCGGGGTCATCTCAAGACCTCCCGCCGGTCTGTGCGGCCCGCCAGATAGTCCAAGGAGACGCCGAAGTGGTCTGCGAGGGCGCAGAAATTTTCCAAATTGGGCAAATGTGTGCCATATTCAAAATACTGATAATGACGTTCCTTGATCCCGATTGCCTCAGCAACCGCCTTTTGCGTTTCATGCCGTTCCGACCGAAGCGCGCGAAGTCTCTCTTTAATTTCCATATTCCCTCTT
>JAUNGH010000260.1 GCA_030524605.1 Oscillospiraceae bacterium
TAGCGGGAGGGCGGAGAGACGCCCTCCCTATAAAAAAAGAAGCAGCCGGATCAGCTCAATCCGACTGTCCAAATTCATTTTGACATCCGCCACACCTGAAAAAGAGAAAATATCTTTGGAAAAGTGCTTGCATTTCAAAAAACCGCGTGGTATACTAATTAACGCCTTTGCGAGGTGAAAGCTTCAACGGGGTAGTTCGGATCAGAAAGAGGTGAACGAGAGCAATGAAGGAAGGAATCCATCCCAATTATCAGCAGACTACGATTACTTGCGCCTGCGGTAATGTGATTGAGACAGGTTCTACCAAGAAGGATATCAAGGTGGAAGTCTGCTCTAAGTGTCACCCCTTCTTCACGGGCAAGCAGAAGCTGGTGGATACCGGCGGACGCGTGGCCAAGTTCAACAAGAAGTTCGGCCTGGACAAATAAGTCCGACACAGTCACACAAAAGGGTCTGCCGTTGGCAGACCCTTTTTATTTACTTTTTTCCAGGATGCGCATATACTATATTTATATGAAGGAAGGAGTGCTGCGCCATGAGACTGCAACCCGTGGACCCTAAAACGCTGACACCTGAGATCTTCCAGGTGTTCGGCACCCAAAACGCGCTGCTGACCGCCGGAGACAAATCCGGCTGCAACACCATGACCATCGGCTGGTGCCAGATGGGCCGGCTGTGGAACCTGCCCGTCTGCACCGTCTATGTGCGGCCGGAGCGCTATACCTATCAATTCATGGAATCCCACGACTATTTCACGGTGTCCGTTCTGCCCCTCAGCGAGAAAAAGACGATGGCCTTCTGCGGCACAAAAAGCGGCCGGGACGCGGACAAGATCAAGGAGTGCGGCCTGACGGCCTGTTACGGCGCCGGGGACGCCCCCTTCTTTGACGAGGCGGAGTTGGTGCTGGTGTGCAAAAAGCTCTTCGTACAGGACATGACGCCGTCGTGCGTGGTGGATGAGAGAATCTTCCAGTCCTACGGCGCCAAGGGCGGCTGGCACCGCATCTACACCGGGGAGGTCGTGGAGGCCTATACGAAATAAGGAGAACGATTCGATACATGCGGGAAACGGAAGAAATTCGTGACAAAGCGGTGCTGGTGGGCCTGAGCTCCCCGGTGCTGAAAAGGGAAGAAAACGCCGACGAGGACACCATGGAGGAACTGTCCGCCCTGGTGGAAACCGCCGGGGGCGAGACGGCGGGCATCGTCCTGCAAAACCGCGCCTCGCCGGACCCCCGGACCTTCATCGGTGAGGGCAAGGTGGCGGAGGTCCAGCTTTACTGCGAGAATGTGGGGGCCACCATGGTCATCTTCGACAACGACCTGTCCCCCTCCCAGCAGCGGGTGCTGACCCAACTGCTGGGCGTCCAGGTGCTGGACCGCTGCGGCCTGATCCTGGATATCTTCGCCCAGCGGGCCAAGACGAAAGAAGGCCGGCTCCAGGTGGAGCTGGCCCAGTACAAATATCTGCTGCCCCGGCTGACGGGCATGTGGACCCATCTGGAGCGCCAGGCGGGCACCAGCGGCAAGGGGCCCATCGGCTCCAAGGGCCCCGGCGAGACCCAGTTGGAGACGGACCGGCGGATCATCCACAAGAAGATCGACAAGCTGCGGGACGACCTGGAGGACGTGCGCCGGGTGCGGGGCACCCAGCGCCAGCAGCGGCGGAAGAACGAAATTCCCGTGGTGGCCATCGTGGGCTATACCAACGCGGGCAAATCCACGCTGCTGAACAAATTGACCGGGGCGGGCATCCCCGCCAACAACCGGCTGTTTGACACGCTGGACACCACCAGCCGCCTGCTGACGGTCAGCGACACCCTGGATGTGGTGATCTCCGATACGGTGGGTTTCATCCGCAAGCTGCCCCACCAGCTGGTGGAGGCGTTCAAGGCCACTCTGGAGGAATTGGAGTACGCCGACCTGCTGCTCCACGTCATCGACGTGTCCAACCCGGAGTGGCAGGTCCAGGCCCAGGTGGTGGAGAACCTGATTCTGGAGCTGGGGGCGGGGGAGCTGCCCCGCATCGACGTGTTCAACAAGTCCGACTGCCTTCCGGCGGAGGAGATCATGCCCCACGGCGAGGACATCTGCGCCATCTCCGCCCGCACCGGCCAGGGTGTGGACAGGCTGCTGGAGATGATCGACAAGCGGCTGGACAAGGGCACCCGGCGGGTGGTGCTGCACCTGCCCTATGACAAGGGCGGGCTGCTGGACATGCTGTACCGGGAGGCCAGGGTGGAAAACGTGGAGTATGGCGAGACCATTGAGGTCACGGCGGTCTGCGGCCCCAGAACGCTGGGGCAGGTGGAAGCGTTTATCGCGGAGTGACGGGCGCAAGGCCCTGGCCGGTGCGCAGCCCCAGGAGAAATGCGTGGATGGCCGTGAATTCCAGGTTTTTGTTGTAGACCTCCCGCAGCTCGGCGGTCAGCTCGCCGTCCATCAGGGAGAGCCACATTTCGTATCCGTCCTGAGGTGCTTCGTCCAATTGGGGCTTGATGTAGTGGGCGTAGAGCCATTTCATAAAATCGGTCATATGTTCTCCTCCTTTGATAGCACCCA
>JAUNGH010000261.1 GCA_030524605.1 Oscillospiraceae bacterium
TCCAACGACATCGAGCAGGCCACCAAGCTGGCCCGGGCCATGATCACCCGCTACGGTATGAGCGACGACTTCGGCATGGTGGCTATGGAAACGGTGACCAACCAGTATCTGGGCGGCGACACCTCCCTGGCCTGCTCCGCCGAGACCCAGGCGCAGATCGACAAGCAGGTGGTGGAACTGGTGAAGAAGCAGTATGAAAAGGCCGTTGCTATTCTAAAAGAAAACCGGGAAAAGTTAGACGAGCTTGCAAGATTCCTCTATGAAAAGGAAACCATTACCGGCGAGGAGTTTATGCAGATTTTGAACGGCTGACGAAATTGCAAGAAGGCTTACGGCGAGATATCGTTTATCCGCAAAAGTTGGTGGGAATATCAAGGCCATTGCGGGATCGGCAGCGTCCGTTTGCTCATCACCTGCGATCTCTAATATGAACCGAGGCGCCTTCAAAAACCAGTGCGGCCAATCACTTTGCGAATTCTCCGCAGGGTGATTGGCCGTATCGTTTTTATACATTTTATCAGCCGCCGCACGCCGTTTGAAAAGCTTCCAGCAGTCTCTTACAGACCTTGACGGTATCCGTTCGCCCGTCCTCATAGGAATAGTCAACTTTCTCTACTGTCGTGCCTTTTCACTGTGGAAACATCTCTGTAAAGCGCAATAATGTGCTTTGGATAGGTATTGGTCATCTCGCAGCAGTACCAGACGGTCTTGTACTGCTCCATCATCTTCAGGCAGGTCTCATGAAAAGCCAACACAGCGCCAACGTCCCAATACGCCGGAATACAGGGCATTTCCATAGATGTAGTCCCCGTTTTCGCCAGGGTGCCCATCATCGGCATAGCCGGACACTTGACGGCTCTTACTGGGCAAATCCAATGCGGAAGGACAGCCGGAGACTGTGCCCTGCGGTATGGCCGTCGCCATGGTGAGGCCTATGGGGAAATGGGGCTGGGCGCAGGGGCTTTCCGCCAGATAGGAAAGCCGCCGAGGTAATAAAGTTGGTTCAATATAGGTGGTAACCAATGGCTACACCAAGAGACGCAAAGCACTCCACCCACGCAAGCGATCTGTTTCCCTCTCCAGGGAGTACGGCAGTACGCGATCCGGATCCGCGTCACGGATGGCATCCGCTGCGACATCTCAGATAGGGTTCCTCTACCGCCCAGCCATTCAGATATACAGGGAAAATGTCCGCCTGGTTGAAAAATGTGATATCTTCTCTCAATTATCCCTTTATTACATTACTATGAAGGATGGCTTCAAGCAGTTCCTTATCCGAAACATTGCCGTTAACGCCGTCGTTGTCATCACTGTCAAAATTCAGTTGCATCCCGTCCCAGAAGCCCAGAATTTTCTACGCTGTCTGCTTTCCACTCAGCAACAAGGTTCCGTATTCGGCTTATCTCGACAAAACATCCAGATTTTTTTGACGTTTTCACCCATATGGTAAAAAAATGTTTGTCGCTGTCGGTTCCGTCTTCCGGAGAAGCAATCATCCTCGGCATGACCCGCCACAAAGGACACTGCGCCACCATAGTTCAACCGGGCACGATTCACTATGTCGATGCTGGCCATGCGGTTTTTGTGCTTTTCCCATCTCATCTGTCACTTCCATTATGAGAGACATCATAAGCTGCACTGGAACCGCTCTGGCTGAGGAGCTGTTCCTCCGCCTTTTCGATCTGGGTCTCGCTGGTCAAGATGCCCTGCCGCCGCCACAGCCATAGCACGCTTCCCGCAGGCCATCGACTCTGTCGGCCGCTTCTATCCACCTTTTCCGCCAAACAGTGGTGAGCACTGACCGATTCTTTGTGCGCTCTCTGCTGAAACTGCGGGGGCAGGATTTTATCCTGTGATTGAGGGAATACTCGCATTGCACACGTTGTCAGGTTTGTACGTAAGCGTTATTGGCGCGCTAGTCTTTAAGGGGGTAGTCCTTCTTGAAGCCTTTTATCTTGGTCTTTATCCCGGTTATTGCAAGGATTGATTGCAGCTTTTATTTGAGAACGAGGAGTAAGTGAAGGCGGAACGGCGAGAGACAAGGGATATGTGCGCCCATTCACCGTTCTGAAAATGACTGAAGAGAACTCAGCTTGCCGTTTGCGGCACAGCAGGAATTGAATGATCTGGAAGAACAATGGCACGTTGCACTTGGCGGCCGCTTGAGCAGCCAGAGCTTTCCGTGTCATTTTACACATTTTACATATATTAGGGTAAACTGTGGCGCACAACATTGCGGCCATTAACCCTCCAAAACGGAGATGACGTCAAAACGGTGCAGGGAAATCTGGGGCACGCAACAGCGGCCTTCACGCTGGATGTCTACGGTCACGTTTCAGAGCGTATAAAGGAAGACAGCGCCAATCGGATGCAGCGGTATATTGAAGGACTTCGTTAGCGTTTGCCCCGCCCTGAAAGATTGTTAAAAAATCCCGTAAGGGTCAAAATAAGGGTCAAAACAAAAAAAGAAACCTTGGAATCATTGCAATTCCAAGGTTTCTTCTGGCAGCGGGTGAAGGATTCGAACCCTCACATACAGAGTCAGAGTCTGCTGTGCT
>JAUNGH010000262.1 GCA_030524605.1 Oscillospiraceae bacterium
GGATGACGATCCTGCTGCGGTATTTCAAGGGGCTGACCCAGGAGCAGACGGCCCGGGTTCTGGGCGTCTCCCAGGTGCAGATATCCCGGCTGGAGCGGCGGGGGCTGGCGCGGCTGCGGGAGAGCTTCGGGCCCTGAAATGATCCTCGCCCTGGAATTCCGTCATGGTGCCCCAGTACCGCTTGGGCATGTTGGTCATCCGGCATCTGGGGTTGTACCGTTCCTTGATGGCGATGGTGTCGTAAAACCGCTTCCAGAGGATGCGGTAAGCGGCCTCCGTCTCGTCCGGCGGCGCCATTTGGAAGTCCTCCAGCGGGCGGATGACCGCCTTGCCGGAGGCATAAAACAGCGCCTCTTTATGGGTGCGGTCATAGATGAAGAATTTTTCATTTTGGTAGCGGGCGCAGAAATGGCTCCGCAGGACGGGGAGGACCCGGTTTTTCGGCTCGATCTCGCTGCCCAGTATGCCGCCCAGCTCGGAAAAGCGGACGAAGCCCTTCAAGAGATGCGCCTCGCCCATCAGATGCTGGACAGCTCTTGCCACGGGGTGCAGCGTCTCGTCGGAAAAGTTATGCAGAAAGCCCGGCCCCTCCCGCAGCAGCTTCACCACCAGGCGGTACAGGTGCAGCTCCTTCTCCGGCAGGCAGGTGAGAAAGCCCTTCCGCAGCAGATCGGCCGCATAGGGAGAACACTTGACAACCTTTCGAAAAACACGGTTTGCGTGATCCTGGTCCGTCTGAACGGCGCGGGAGGCAAACAGAGTAGGGATAAAGTCCTCATCGCGGTAGATCGCGGTGAGGACTTCTTTGTTGGCATAGCTTTCAAAGATGCAGCAGAGGAAGCCCTCGAAGCTGCCGTCGTAATAATAGACCATCTCCGTCATGGGGAACTCCTTATCCCGCAGGGTCGAACAGGGACAATTGCACGGTCTCCTGCTGGGGCAGCAGGGGTCGCTCCGCGGCGATCAGGCCCCGGAGCAGGCTGTCCGGGGTGAAGCGCAGGCCGTCCGGCATTCTGCCGGAGGCGGTCAGGAAGTACTGCGCCCGCTTCATGACCACGCCCAGCCTTTGCAGGTCATCGATGTGGAGGGGCCCTGCCCGCCGGGCGGCCAGGATGCGCCGGGCGGAGGTGACACCGACGCCGGGGATGCGCAGCAGGGCCTCCCGGTCCGCCGTGTTGACCTCCACGGGGAAGAAGTCCAGATGGGCCAGCGCCCAGCTGCACTTGGGGTCCACCCGGGGGTCGAAGTCCGGGTGCCGGGCATCCAGAAGCTCTTCGGCCCGGAAGCCGTAAAAGCGCAGCAGCCAGTCCGCCTGATACAGCCGGTGCTCCCGCAGGAGGGGCGGCTTCACGTCCTTGGCGGGCAGCAGGGCGTGCTCCACCACCGGCACATAGGCGGAGTAGAACACGCGCTTCAGGCGGTAGCGGTCATACAGCCCCTGGGTCAGCCGCAGAATGTGGAAGTCGGAATCCCGGGTCGCCCCTACGATCAGCTGGGTACTCTGTCCCGCCGGGGCGAATTTGGGGGCGTGGCGGTACTTCGCCAGCTCCTCCTTGTTCTGCTGGTTCCGGGTCTGGATCTGCCGCATGGGGGCCAGAATGGCGTGCTTCGTCTTGTCCGGCGCCAGAGTCCGCAGACCCGCCTCCGAGGGAAGCTCGATGTTGACGCTCAGCCGGTCTGCCAGCAGGCCCAGCTGCTCCAGCAGCTCCGGCGCCGTGCCGGGGATGGCCTTGGCGTGGATGTAGCCGTTGAAGCGGTATTCCTCCCGCAAAAGGCGCAGGGCCTGGATCATCAGCTCAGTGGTATAGTCCGGGCTGCGGAACACACCGGAGGAGAGGAACAGCCCCTCGATATAGTTCCGGCGGTAAAACTGGATGGTCAGCTCCGCCAGCTCCCGGGGGGTGAAGGCCGCCCGCTTCGTGTCGTTGCTGCGGCGGTTGACACAGTATTTGCAGTCGTACACGCACTTGTTGGTCAGCAGGACCTTCAGCAGCGTCACACACCGCCCGTCGGCGGAAAAGGTGTGGCAGCAGCCCGCAACGGAGGTGGAGGTGTTGCCGATATATCCCTTTTTCGCGGTACGGTTCCCGCCGCTGGAGGTGCAGGCGGCGTCATATTTGGCAGCGTCCGTCAGGATAGTCAGCTTTTCCAGGACATCCATGGGGACAGCCTGTTACCGGGCCGCAGCGCGGCGGTGAGGCCGCCGGGCGGGACGCTCGATGGCGTCGACCACACGGAACACCTGGGCGGCCAGAAAGGCCACGCCGACCAAAACAAAGAAAAAGCTCCAGCCAGTCATCAGAAATTCCTCCTTCATCGAACTCTTGTTCTACAAATACTATAACTCGAACAAACGTTTCTGTCAAGAGAAAATCGAACAAAATTTCGATGAAAAAGCTCCCGCCCATCGTGGGCGGGAGCTTTCGGAGACAGATTAGGCGTAAGGAATGGACTCACCGGCATTCCGCCAGGTCCTTCAGGAACGTGTCCACAGCGCTCTCCGGCGTGGCCCAGCTGGTGACGAAGCGGACACAGGTGTGGTCCGCGTCCACGGC
>JAUNGH010000019.1 GCA_030524605.1 Oscillospiraceae bacterium
AGAAGTTCTCCAGCTTGCCCTGGGAGTCCCCCATGGAGGCGTAGGCGTTCAGCAGGGTGCTTCGCGCGCCCTCCAGCTCCCAGTCCTCCAGCTCCCCCCTCTGGACCGCCGCCAGCTGGGAGAGGATCTCGTCATAGGCCCGCCGGCAGTTTTCAAACTCGATGCCGGAGGACACGGTGATGATGCCCTTCTGCCGGTGGTAGAGGGACGAGGCGTAATAGCACAGGGACAGCTTCTCCCGCACGTTCAAAAAGAGCTTGGAGTTGCTGCTGCCGCCGAAGAGGGTGTTGCCCAGCAGCAGGGCGGCGGTGTCGGCGCTGCCGCAGGAGAAGCCCATGCCCAGCTTGCCCTGGGTCACGTCCAGCTCCTCCGTCACGTTCAAAACCTCCGTCCGGGCGGGGTGGCCGGCGGCGTGGCCGATCTCCCGGACGGTGTCCCGGGGCAGGGTGGAAAAGGCGGACAGCAGCGCCTGCTCCACCCGTTCCCGGCTGGCGCTGCCGCTGTAGAACAGCTCCAGCCGCGCGGTGGAGATCAGCTCGCCGTACCGGGCGTACAGCTTTTTGGGCTGCAGTTTTTCCACGCCCTGCTCGTCCCCCAGCCGGGGGATGCCGTAGGGCTCCCCGGCGCACATCTCCCGCAGGAGGCGGCTGTCGGCATAGTCCCGTTTGTCGTTGATCAGGCTGCGGATGGCGTCGATGAGGTTGGTCTTCTCGCTGTCGAAATAGGTGGGCACGAAGCGCCCCCGCTCCGTGGCGGGGTCGCAGATCAGCTCGCCCAGCAGGTCTGCCACCGGCTCCAGCAGCTTTTCCCCGCCGGGGGCGAAGCTGTCGTCGATGAGGCTGGCCACGAAGCCCACGCACTGGTTCTCGCCCTTCTTGCGGACGGTGTAGTCGATCCGCGCGCCGTACAGCCTGTCCAGCCGGGCGGAGAGGCTCCCCATGTCCGGGCAGGACACGGTGCCCCGCCGCAGCACGGCGGGCAGCAGGGCGTAGGCCGGGGCGGTCTCCTGCCGGAGGGGCGTCACGAACTGGGCGGAGAGCAGGCTGGTTTTGAACTTCCGCGCCGGGAGGCAGGTCAGGTACATGCCCTCGGCCAGCTTGGTTCTTGTCATGTTCAAGGTCTCAACTCCTCTTTCGTGGAATGCAATACATGGTTATTATAGTATATCTCCTTCAAGAATTCAATCATGCAAATTCGGGAGGTTTTTTACGGAGGGAAAGGAGTTGTGCGCCCAGGCGGGGGGGGGGGGGGGGTTTTGGGCGGGTGGCGGCGGGGGATGCACCCCCCATTTCTCTTTGTCTTGCAAAGAGAAACCCTCCAGAGGGCCTTCTCGCCGCTTCGCGGCTCACCTTGGCGGGGCCGTGCACGGTCCAAAGAGAAACCGCTTTGCGGCCAAATTTCCCCTGCTTGGGAAAATTTGGCCTAAGTGCGGGGGCCGTGCGAATCACGACGGTTAAAACTTGCAAGACTTTATCCGGCTGCGCTATACGTCGGCGTTTAGTAGGAGGCTTATGCCGCATCTGGAACGTTGCGTGCAGACCTGCGGGTGCTCGACGCAAGGGCTTACGCAACAGCCCCGCTGCCGCTACGCTGGCTGTAGGCTTGCGTCGGCGCCGTAGGGCGGGACGACCTCGGCCCGCTGCTCATGGAAACGTTCGTCAGGAAATCCCCGTAGGGCGGGTCGCCCCCGCCCGCCAGAGCAGGCAAAAAAAGCAGAGACGGCCCCAGCCGTCCCCGCGCTATCCACACCAGCGGAGCAGGTCTCCCCATCTCCACTCTCCAATCTCCACTCTTCACTCTTTCTCACGCCAGCACCCGCAGGAAGTTCTCCCTTGCGATCATGCGCCGCTCCCGTTCGCTCATCCCCAGCCGCTCCAGCCAGTAGAACAGGTTTTTGATGTGGGCGCAGCTCTCCAGCCCCTCGGCCCCCTCGTTGCCGGGGCCAAAGAACTCGCAGAAGTCAAACCCGCAGGCCACATGCTCCACGCCCATGACCTCCGCCATGTGGACGGCGTGGAGGGCCAGCGTCTTTGCCGTCTGCTGTGCCGGGTCGGCGTGGACGAAGGCGTGGTGGACGTTCAGCCCCACCACGCCGCCGGTGTCCCGGATGGCCCGGAGCTGCTGGTCGCTGAGGTTCCGCCGCACGTCGCACAGCGCCCGGCAGTTGGAGTGGGAGGCGATCACCGGCCCCCGGGCCAGCTTCATCACATCCCAGAAACCGCCGTCGTTCAGATGGGACACGTCCGTCACCATCCCCAGCTCCCGCATCCGCCGCACGGCCCGCCAGCCCGCCATGGTCAGCCCCTTCCCCGGGTCGCCTCCGGCCCCGGTGGCGAGAAGGTTCTCCTCGTTCCAGGTCAGCATCCCGATCCGGGCGCCGAAGGCGTGGTAGCGGCCGATGCCGCTGATGTCCTCCCCGATGGCCGCCATGCCCTCAATGGCGAGAAAGGCGTACATCTTCCCCGCCGCCCTGGCCTCCTCCGCCTCCTTCGCGGTGCGAACGGCCTGCAGCCACGGGCACTCCGCCAGCTCCGCCCGGGCGCAGTCCATCATGATCTCCGTCCGAGCGGCGTCGGTCTCCGCCCCCGGCACGTCCTTCCAAAAGGTCTGGCCGCCCCCGGCGCTGGTCCACAGCGCCAGCGCCAGGCCCTCCACCCCGCCGGCCCGCAGGCGGCTCAGGTGGCGGCGCTCCAGCACATGGTCCTCCCCCGCCAGCCGCCGCCGGGTCACATCGTACAAAAGGTCCGAATGCCCGTCAAATACCATCAAAACTCCATATCTCCTATCTGCATCACGCGCCCAGCGCGCCGCCCACCAAAATGCCCAAATACGTGCCGATGACATACCCAAAGGTCCCCACCAGCATGACCGGCCCCACCAGGGCGCTCCAGCCCTGGGAGATGGCCATGCCCGCGGCGGTGGTGGGCCCGCCGATGTTGGCGTTGGAGGCCAGGATGATGTCCTCCAGGTCAAAGCGCAGCAGCTTGCCGCCCACGAAACAGAACAGCATATTCACCACCACCATGATGCCGGTGAAGGCCAGCAGCAGCGGCGTCTCGTGGATGATCTTGGAGATGGACGCCGGCACGCCGATGACGAACAGGAACATGTAGATGAGGTACGTCCCGATCTCCTGGGCGCCGCTGAGCTTTGCCACCTGCTTCTCCCCCCAGGTGGCGCAGGCCATGGCGACGGTGGTAATCCATACATATTCACTTCCGAAGAAGGTATGCAGCATATGCAGCGCCACGCCGGTGTCCGGGATCAGCCCGCCGATCAGGGCCGCGATCAGCTTCGCCGCGAACACCACCGCCGCAGCATAGGCAAAGTCCATGGCGATGTCCTTCAGGGAGATGTCCTTCCGGCTCCAGTAGGCCGCCGCCTGGGTCTGGGCGCCCTTCAGGTCGCCGCTCTCCGCCACGGCATCGATGTGGGGATGGGTGAAGTGTTTGCGGAAGAATTTCATGCCCGCGAACAGCAGCAGGGCGAAGAAGTACAGCGCCATCAGCAGGTTGTCCGCCACGGTGGCGGCCCCGGCGATCTCCCCGGCGTTGAACTCATTGGCCAGGGCGGCGAAGTTGACGCCGCCGCCGATGTAGGACCCGGTCATCATGGCCGCCACGGCCTCCAGGCCGGGGATATAGCTGTGCAGCAGGCCGTAGGCGATGAAGGCCCCCGCCACCGTCCCGGCGGCGCCGATGAGGAAGATGACCATCATCCGCCCGGTCTCCCGCCAGATCTTCTTCATGTTGCACTGGAGGAGGAGCAGCGGGATGCCCAGGGGCACCGCATAGCCCCAGATGATGTCGTCGTACAGCGCGCAGCTGGTGGGGATGACGCTGAGGTTGGACGCCGCCAGGGCGATCAGCAGGGCGATGATGGCCCCGGAGATTTTGGACGCCCACGCATACCTCTGCTCCAGCCAGATGGCAAAGGCCACGGACACCACCAGCAGCGCCAGCAGCGCCCAGGTGTCGTCGGCGGCGATGAGGCTCTCCCGCCCCAGGTTCTCCAGGAAAAAGCTTGCGAACATACGGTTTCCTCCCATTCTCTCGTACACGCCGCCCCAAGGCGCGGCGGTTTGTACCAGTATAAGCCCTCCCGCCCCTCCGCGCAAGTCCGGGCCGGGAAATCCCGCACAAAGCGGCTGTTTTTGCGCAGGTTTTGCAGGCTTCGCGGGACGCCCGAAATTTTTTGGGGATCTCCCATGTTTCTTTCGTTTTTTCCCTTGACTTTTTCATCAAATTCCTGTAAACTATTTCGTGTTGTAAAGGCATAAAACTTTACAGAGAGGAGCAATCCCTTGAAAAATCAGACTTACCGCATGACCATGCTCTTCGATTTTTACGGTGAACTCCTGACGCAGCGGCAGCGGGAATTCTTCGACCTCTACTACAACGAGGACCTGTCCCTGGCGGAAATCGCGGAAAACGCAGGCATCTCCCGGCAGGGCGTCCGGGATGTCATCGTCCGGGCGGAGGCCGCCATGCAGGAGATCGAGGACAAGACGGGCATCATCCGGCGCTTTGAGGCCCAGCGTCCCCACCTGGACGCCATCAGCACCGCCGCCTCTGAGGTAAAGACCATCAACTACCGCCAGTATGAGAATCCCCGGCTGACCGAACTGGCGGACCTCATCCTCGCGGAAAGCGGCGCCTTAAAGGAATAAAGCCATGGCATTTGAAGGACTATCTGAAAAACTGAATGCAACGTTCAAGCGCCTGCGGGGCAAGGGCCGCCTGACGGAAAACGACGTCCGGGAGGCCATGCGGGAGGTCCGTCTGGCCCTGCTGGAGGCCGACGTGAGCTACAAGGTGGTCAAGGACTTCGTGGCCACAGTCACGGAGCGGGCCATCGGCTCCGACGTGCTGGACAGCCTGACCCCGGCCCAGCAGGTCGTCAAGATCGTCAACGAGGAGCTGACGAACCTGATGGGCGGCGGCGCCGCCAGGCTGACCATGGCCAACAACGGCCCCACGGTGGTCATGATGGTGGGTCTCCAGGGCGCGGGCAAAACCACCACCACCGCCAAGCTGGCGGGCCTGATGCGCAGGCAGTACACCAGGCGCCCGCTGCTGGCCGCCTGCGACGTGTACCGCCCCGCCGCCATCGAGCAGCTGAAGGTCGTCGGCGGGCAGCTGGACCTGCCGGTGTTCGAGCAGGGCCAGGGCGACCCGGTGCAGATCGCCGAGAACGCCATCCGCCACGCCCGGGACCACGGCAGCGACATGGTGTTCCTGGACACCGCCGGCCGTCTCCACGTGGACGAGACGCTGATGGACGAGCTGAAGCGGATGAAGGCCGCCGTCCATCCCAACGAGATTTTGCTGGTGGTGGACGCCATGACCGGCCAGGACGCGGTGAACGCCGCCAGCGCCTTTGACGAGGCCCTGGGCATCGACGGCGTGATCCTGACCAAGCTGGACGGCGACGCCCGGGGCGGCGCGGCCCTGTCTATCCGGGCCTCCACCGGCAAGCCCATCAAGTTTGTGGGCACCGGCGAGAAGCTGGACATGATCGAGCCCTTCCACCCGGACCGCATGGCCTCCCGCATCTTAGGCATGGGCGACATGCTGTCCTTCATCGAAAAGGCCCAGCAGAATTACGACGAAAAGCAGGCCGCCAAGCTGGAGGAAAAGCTCAGGAAGAACCGCTTCACCCTTCAGGACTACTATGACCAGCTCCAGCAGCTGCGGGGCATGGGCGATTTGAGCCAGTTAGCCGGGATGATGCCGGGGCAGCTGGGCCGCCAGCTCCAGGGCGCCACCATCGATGAAAAGGTCATGGCCCACACGGAGGCCATCATCCTCTCCATGACCCCGCTGGAGCGGGAAAACCCCCAGATCCTGAACGCCAGCCGCAAAAAGCGCATCGCCGCGGGCTGCGGCCTGGAGGTGGTGGACGTCAACCGCCTCTTGAAGCAGTTCGACATGATGCAGCAGCTGACAAAGCAGATGTCCAAGGGCCGTATCCCCGGCATGATGGGCGGCATGGGCGGCAGGATGCACGGCTTCGGCCGCAAAAAGCGGTTCAAATAACGCATGAATTGACAATTCATCATCCACCAAGGTATATAAGTGCTCAAGCATTTATAGATATAAAACTCAACGACGTAAAATTTTGGAGGTACAAACATGGTTAAGATCAGACTGCGCCGCATGGGCGCCAAGAAGGCCCCCTTCTACCGCGTTGTGGTGGCCGACTCCCGCTTCCCCCGGGACGGCCGCTTCATTGAGGAGATCGGCACCTACAACCCCTGCGTCTCCCCCGCCGAGATCAAGATCGACACGGACCGCGCCCAGGCCTGGATCAAGTCCGGCGCCCAGCCCACCGACACCGTCAGAGCTCTGCTGAAAAAAGTGGAAGTCCTCTGATCCGGAGGGCGGAGCATGAAGGACTTGCTGCTCTACATCGCCAGGAACCTCGTGGACGATCCCGACGCGGTCTCCGTTACGGAGATCCAGGGCGACCAGGAGCTGACGTTGGAGCTGCGCGTCGCCCCCGACGACATGGGCAAGGTCATTGGCCGTCAGGGCCGCATCGCAAAGGAGATCAGGACCGTGGTCCGCTCCTACGCCCAGCGCACCGGCGTAAAGGTTTCTGTGGATATTGTAGACTGAATGGCAAAATCCCTGAAAGTGCTGTATACCAGCGCTTTCAGGGATTTTTTGCATCCTGGAGGCCTTCTGTTCACAGGGCCAGCTGCAATTTGAACCAGCCGTCCTCCACCCGGAACGTATAGACGGCGCTGTGTTTTTCGGCAAAGGCCACGATGGACCGGGTGCCCTGCCCGTGGCCGCTCTGGGCCGCCACGGGGATGCCGTCCGGCCCCAGCTTGACGCCCACCGGACAGGGATTGGCAAACTCCAGTATCAGCCGGGGCTCGGTCACGGCTTTGCAGACGATGCGCCGCTCCGCCTCCGGCAGGTCCCGGACCGCGTGGATCATGTTCTCCAGCGCGTTGGCAAACACGGTGGAAAGCTCGGCGGCAGGCGCCGGCAGCTCGTCCGGGATCGCCAGGCTGGCCTCTACCCGGATGCCCAGTTCCTCCGCCTGCCTGAAATAGGTGCTGAGGATCGCGTCCAGGACCGCATTGGTGCAGTAGTGGCCGGCGTCGGTCCCGTCCAGCAGCTCCTGGGCCATGCCGATATAGTTCAGTACGCCCTCCTTGTCGTCCCGCCGCACCATGGCGGCCACCGTCTGCAGCCGGTGGCGCAGGTCATGGCGCTCGATGCGCAGCCTCTCCTCCATCCGGCGGATCTCCTGCGCCCGCTGCTCGATCATGGCGGTCTGCGCCGCAAAGGTGCGCTGGCGCTCCTTCGACTCAAAGAGCTGCTCCTGCTGCAGCAGCACGCGGAAAATCGTGACATATGTCAGAGGAAGCAGGATCAGCACCATGACCGCCGACGGTATATCGTCCGGACGAAGCCGCAGATTGGTGGGGATGCCGGTCATGATGAGCAGCGTCATATAAAAGAGTCCGGTCATGGCCGCAAAGAGCCACCAGCCCCGTTTGACGGTGTTCAGCAGCCGCAGATAGGGCCTGCGGGCCAGACGCCACATGGCGGCCAGCAGCACCGGGAAGGACAGCATCCGCAGTACAAAGAGCACCTGCCCCTGGCCGCCCACGGCATAGTCGATCAGGTTGGTGGTCATCATCACCCAGATCGTCACCGTGTCCGCCAGGCAGAAGGTGAAGAAAAAGCGGCCGCCCCGGTTTTTGGCCACGATCCAGAAGTAGAGCAGACTGGGCAGCGTGGCGGTGAACAGCGTGTATCGTCCCTGGACCTCAAGGCCGCAGATCAGCAAAATGCCGATGTTGACCCCGAACCACAGGGTCATGCAGGGGATCAGCGACGCCAGATAGACCTTTTTCGGATAGCGGGACTCCGACAGGATCAGAAATATCCAGATCGCCACAAACATGGCGATCACCACGGAGAGATCGACCAGATTCTGATAGACAAGGTTCATACGGTTTTTCCTCTCTCCAGATGATAGTCCAGCCAGCGGGCCGTGATCTCCGCCCGCAGGGGGCGGGACAAGGGGATGCTCTCCCCGCCCGTCAGCCGCAGTCCCCCCGGCTCCACCTTGTCCACATAGGACAAATTGACAAAAAAAGAGGCGGAGCACAGCACGAACTGCCGATGCTCCAGCAGCGGGGCGATGCCCTTCCGGAAGGAGCTCCGCAGGCTCATGCCCTCCACAGCCGAGCCGTCGGCAAGGTGGTAGCGGATGCAGCGGTCTGCCAGCTCTCCGTAAACCAGGCGGTGCAGCGGCAGGCGCAGCAGCCCCTCCCGGGTCTTGACGGCAAAAAAGGCCCGGCGCTCCTGTTCCCAGGCTTC
Organism: Oscillospiraceae bacterium; assembly: GCA_030524605.1. Taxonomy (GTDB): domain Bacteria; phylum Bacillota; class Clostridia; order Oscillospirales; family Oscillospiraceae; genus Oscillibacter. The sequence continues at coordinate 8,346 of JAUNGH010000019.1, forward strand.
GACAGTCTCGTCCAGCGCGGAAAACAGCCGGTCCTTGTCCAGGGGCTTCAGCAGATACTGGGACGCCTTCACCTGATAGGAGTCCACCGCGAAATCCGGCGAAGTGGTCAGATAGAAGATCCGCCCGCCCCGGTCGTATTTTCTGATCTCCAGCCCCAGGCCGATGCCGTTTTCCCCCGGCATGATCACATCCAGCAGATAGAGGTCGAAGGGCCCCTTGCCGCTGACATGCGCCAGCAGGGCGGCGCCGGAGGAAAACGCCTTTGTCCGAAGCTCCGGTGCGGGATGGCGCGCCTGATATTCCCGCAGCAGCGCGTCCACCTGGCACAGCTGTTCCTTTTCGTCATCACAGAGGGCGATATGCAGCATAGGCGCTCTCCTTCCCTGAAGAATTTCCGCAAAACGCGCAGAATCCGCGCATTTTATTGAAAATGACAAATTTCGTTTTATTATAACATTGTATCCATATGCCCTGCAACCACCAGATTTTCGCAAATTTCCCGCAAAATCATGCCAAATTCCCGCCGGGCGGCCGCGCGGCGCGGAGCCGCGAAAATGGGATCGTGACGGGGGCCCCCTTCACGGCGTTGGGACCGGGTCCCAACGCCGCCTCAGCTCTCCGTCACGTGCCGCTTCTGCCCCGGCCGGAGCCGTACGGCGCACGGATGTCCGTCAGGCCGAAGATGTAGTCCGTGCTGGTCCGGTAATACTGGGCCAGCCTGATCACCGCCCAGGCCGGGATCTCATAGATTCCCTTTTCGTAGCGCCTGTACACCTCTCTTTTGCAGCTGAGAACCTCGGCGATCTCCGCCTGGGTTTTGTCGGCGTCGACCCGCAGGTCTTCCAGTCTTTGAAAAAACATAGTGCATCTCTCCTCACGAAAGAAATGCTACTATTTTGTTGCATTGCCCGCCGAAACATGCTACAATATTGTAGCAAAACAGACCGAAAATTTCAAGTTTCGCGGGGTCCTGCGGCCGCCGGGACAACCGGCAGAAAGGAACAGTCTTTATGACAGATCGTGAATTGAGAAAGCTGAGCCGCGCGGATCTGCTGGAGCTGCTTTTGGAGCAGCTGAAGGAAAACGAGCAGCTGCGGGGCGAGCTGGAGGCCGCCCAGAAGCAGCTTGCGGACAGGAAGATCCTGGTGGAAAAGGCCGGGTCCATCGCGGAGGCCTCTTTGCAGCTCAGCGGCGTGTTCCAGGCAGCCCAGGCTGCCTGCGCGCAGTATATTGAGAACGTCGAGCGGCTCAGTGCCCGGCAGGAGCTGCTCTGCGCCCAGATGGAGCGGGAGACCCAGGCGAAGTGCGACCGCATGGTGGCCGAGGCCGAGCGCCAGTCCCAGCTGTACTGGAACACCGTCTCCCGCAAGGTCCAGGAGGTGACCAGCTCCTACGCGGAGCTGCGGTCGATCCTGCAGAAGCCCTGCGAGCATACGCCGGAGTGAGCCATGGGAAAACGAATGATCAAAGAGCGGCCCAGCATCGAGCTGATGGAGGCCGAGCTGAAGCGCGAAAAATACAAGCGCCGGTATCGCCGGGTCCTCCGCAGCACCATCTATACCCTGGTGGTGGTGGCGGCCGTATCGGTCCTGGTGGCCACGCTGTGGATGCCGGTCCTGCAGATCTACGGCTCGTCCATGCAGCCGGTCCTCTCCGACGGGGACATCGTGGTCTCTCTCAAGAGCGGCGAATTCCGGCAGGGCGACATCCTGGTCTTTTATTACAACAACAAGATCCTGGTCAAGCGGGTCATCGCAATGCCCGGCGACTGGGTGGACTTTGACGCGGACGGCACGGTCTATGTCAACGGCGCCAAGCTGGACGAACCGTATCTGGAGGAGACCGCCCTGGGCGATATCGACATCGAGCTGCCCTACCAGGTGCCGGACGGCAGGCTGTTCGTCCTGGGCGACCACCGCAGCGTTTCGGCGGATTCGCGGAACTCCGCCGTGGGCTGCGTGGCGTCGGAGCAGATCGTCGGCAAGCTGGTCTTCCGCGTGTGGCCGCTGACGGAGCTCAAGCGGTTCTGACCCCCCGCTTTTGAACCCAGGTCCGCAGAAAACAGGAGGGAGGTGGATTCAATGGAGTCGCGCTTTCACCGGCAGGCCGGCAGATATCAGGACCGGAACCGGCGCCGCCAATGCTGGTACCGCGCCGTCACCGCGCTGAGCTGCGTGGTGGTCTTCTGCACGACTTACGCGTTGATTCTGCCTGCCATCACCATGGAGACCCCCCGGGTGCCGGACTGCCCGCTGGCCGTACATGCCCACACCGGGGACTGCTATGACGACACGGGAAATTTGAGGTGCGGCCAGGCCGATTTTGTCGTCCACACCCACACCGGCGGCTGCTATGACGAAAGCGGCCAGCTGGTCTGCCCTCTCCCGGAGATCGAGGCCCACACCCACACCGACGCGTGCTATACGGAGCAGTCCGTCCTCATCTGCGGGCTGGAGGAGAGCGACGGCCACCAGCACGCCGGAAACTGCTATGCCGCCCGGCAGGGCGCGCTGATCTGCGGCAGCGAGGACCCGGCCCACAGCCACGGCGAGGGCTGCTATGAACAGCTCCCCCTTCTGACCTGCGGGCTGGAGGAAACCGCCGGACACCGGCACGGCGAGAGCTGCTACACAGAGAAAACGCTCCTGGTCTGCGGCGGCGAAGAAGGCGGCCCCGGCGGGGAGACGCGCCTTCCGGCCTGCGGTCTGGAGGAGACCATGGGACACGCCCACGGCGAGGACTGCTATGCCGTGGAGACCGCCCTGGTCTGCGGCAGCGGGGATGCGGAGCATGTCCACACCGGGGACTGCTATGCGGAGCGCTCCTATCCGGCCTGCGGGCTGGCGGAGACCGCCGGACATGCCCACGGCGAGGACTGCTATGCCGCAGAGACCGCCCCCGGCAGCGGGGATGCGGCGCATGTCCACACCGAAGACTGCTTTAAAACGGTCATCGACCTGACCTGCGGCCTGGAAAAGGGCGCGGGCGCCCATATCCATAGCGACGGCTGCTACGTTCTGACCTGCGGGATCGAGCGGGGCGAGGGCGCGCACCGTCACACCCGGACGGCTTGTTATATGTCCGATCTGCCGCTGACCTGCGGCAGGGAGGAGATCGTCCTCCACACCCACAGCGGCGGCTGCTATGACGAAAGCGGCGCTTTGATCTGCGGCCAGCTTGAAATTCTGGAGCACGTCCACGGGGATGATTGCTTCCGGATCGCGGAGACGGCCGGCCTGACGTATCTCTATGAGGACGGCGCCGTTGCGGCGGAGGTGACCCTGCCGGCGGACAGCGGGATACCCGCCGACGCCGCGCTGGCCGTGCGCCCCATCACAGCCGCGGAACAGGATTACGAGACGCTGGTGTGGCAGGCGGAGGAGGCCATGGACAGGGCGGTGACGGAGATCGCCCTTTACGACATCAGCTTCCGCACCCCGGACGGGGCATATATCCCCGTGGCGGACGCCGCCACCGTCTCCCTCCGCTTCAAGGAGACCATCCTGCCGGAGGGTACGGGCGAGGTGGCCGTGCTCCACTATCAGGAGGCGGCGGACCTGCCGGTGGCGCTGGGAGACGTGGACGTGGAGTGCGGCCAAAACGACGCCGTTTCCTCCCTGACCTTCCGGACCGAGGGTTTCTCGGTGTTCGGCGTGGCGGCCCTGGCGGATACTCAGGACCCGGACGGTCTGGACGGAAAGTCCTTTGCCATCGTCAACCGGCTCTACGGCGACCTGGCGCTGACAGCGGACAGCACCACCGTCAACAATGTCAGCGGCCTGGCGTCCCAGAGCGTTACCGTTACGGAAGGCAGCGGCGGTTATCAGGTGGCCGGCAAGGTGGCCATGTGGAAGTTTACGCGGACGGAGAACGGGACCTATTACATATCCACGACTGTTGACAGCGTCACGAAATACCTGTATCTGTGCGAAACATCATATGACGGTTCAAACGACGGCAGAGGCTCTTTGACCTTGCGCGACACGCCTCAGGAGATCACCGTGACGCTGCTGGACAGCGGCGCTGCGGCCCTGACATCCGGAAGAAGCGCGGTCAACCTGGACAGCGGCGCCCGTGACTTCTGGTGCTACTCCGACGCGGCCAACCCCGGTTCCAATTCCCAGTTCATCCTGGCCGAGGCTGCGGAGGCCGGCACAGTGCCGGGCATCACCCCCAAGGGAACGGTCATCAACCTGTTCGACTACTGGGTGACCGGCGTGGACGAGGCGCAGCCCAGCGATGCCAACAAGGGAATCAACAGCGGCCACGCCCTGAAATTCAACTCGTCCAACAACGACAGCGTCGGCACGGTGAACAGGTGGACGCAAAAAAGCGGCGGCGTCCTGCAGGGCATTGTGGCCGGTACGCTGGGCGAGGACGGCTATCCCATGCTTTCAGGAAACGGCAGCATCCTGAACGGCGCCAGCACCGAGTCCCTTGCCTATCTGTTTGACCCGGATTATACCGGCAATGCCTACAGAAACGTCTACCGCAACGTAGGCGGACTGCTTCAGGAGGATGAAACATCCGGCTATTACTATTACGACAGCACACAGAATTACGCCTATTTCGACGAGGACGCGGGCCGTTTCACACTTTACAAAGACTGGGCGGTCCAGTATAACGGCTCCGAGGGCATGTTCTTCCCCTTCAACGACTATCCCAACCAGAACCTCTCGGCGGACAATAGCGGGCTGAACCATTACTTCGGCATGTCCCTTACCTCCCGCTATGTGCATCGGTACGGCGGCTATACCAACTCCTCCAAAAGTACGCCGACCACCTTTTCCTTCTCCGGCGACGACGACGTGTGGATCTTCATCGACAACGTGCTGGTGGCCGATCTGGGCGGCATCCATGACAAGGCCAGCGTGACCATTGATTTCGCAAAGGGCGCGGTGTCCATCGACAATGTATATGGCAAGGGAGCCCAGACCACCTATTTCAGCGATATCTTTGCCGGTACGGGTGTCGAACTCCAGACAAACGGGAGCTACACGACCTTTAAGGACAACAGCTACCACGTCCTGAAGTTCTACTATCTGGAGCGGGGCGGCAACGCGTCCAACCTGAAGGTGCAGTACAACCTGGCCTCCTATCCGCCCACCGGCATCAACAAGGTCAACCAATACGGCGAGAAGGTCGCCGGCGCCGAGTTCGCGGTATACAAGGCGGATCAAAACTGGAATATCATTGACACCACGCCCGCATACACCGGCACCACCGACGCCAACGGCGAGATGGTCTTTGTGGATAAGGATGAGATGCCCTATACCCTGGCAGAGCTGAAGGGGATGTTCGGCGAATACTTCATCCTGAAGGAGACCCAGCCCCCGCCCGGCTACCGCCTGGTAAACGAGGAGATCCTCCTTCACATCCAGGACAATGTGCTTCTGTGCGAAAACACCTATGACTCCGGCGTGTGGGCAGACACCAACCTGCAGGTATCCGCTCCCAATACCATTCGGCTGGTCGATGGTTCGCTGCGGAATGTCGTGACCAGCAGCGGCGCGGAGAACGGCAGGATCTTTGCCGTGGTGCTGAAGTATATCGGAGAGCGGGACGCCAACGGCAACGCCACGGCGCTGGCCAAGCAGGAAAGCTGGGCGCCCGTCTACGGCACCGGAGAGCACGGCTTTACCGTTGTCAAGGTTGCCGACGGCAGCGCCGGCGCCTTCATCAGCGCGGTCATCGACACGGCAAAAAAGTATGTGGAAAGCGACAACGTATTCACGCTGAGCGCCAGCGGAGCGCTACAGGGTTCGCTGAACGGTATGCCCGGCAATATCACCACCTACCACTACATGCTCCCCGAGGGTACGCAGGCCGGCAAAACCCAGTACACCGTGGCCTATTACTGGACGGAGGCAAACAGTCTGGCCGGCGCCGACGTGAGCAACACCTACCGCATCAACGCAGACGATGCGTCTTATAGCTTTGACCGTGTTTTCGGCGCCACCATCAACGTGCCCAACCTGACCAACCGCATGTTCGTCCAGAAGTTCAATGAGGACGGCGATCTGGTCAACGGCGCCTCCTTTGCGCTGTACAGCGTGAAGGAGGATGGCAGCGGCATCCATTACGTTGCCGATGACGGAAGGTTGACAGACCTGGCCGAAGGCGCATATACCGTGGACGGAACGACGGGCGTGATCACGGCGAAGGACGGCAGCTATGTCATCTCTCCCGCCAAAAACGCCCACGGCGGCTCCCTGGTGGTCACCACGGCGGCCAACGGCACAGGGGGCAATGATTCCGGCGAGGACGGCACGGGCATTTTCACAAGGCTGAACGACGGCCAATATTACATGCGGGAGATCGCCGCGCCCAACGGCTACGCGCTGAATCCCACGGAGGTCATGGTGCTGGTGACCGACGACGCCATTTATGCCAACGCGGGCACCGCCGGCGACGGCGTGACCGTGGCCCGCGGTCCGGGCTATGTGGTAGCCACACTGGACCAGTTCGCCTCCGAGGGCAATATCGACAACACCCTGACCTGGGTATACGAGCGCATGCGGATCTCCGGGGAGAGCACCTCCTTCGATGACTTTAACCATTATACCAATTGGGGTTACCTGAAGGAGAACCGCTCGCCGGAAACCGCCGACGCGGCAGGCGCGCTCACCACCTATCTGGTGTATGACACCGGGGAGGGCGCCAATACCCTGTTCAACTACACAGTGAACAAAGCCAAGTATTCAGACGAGCTCGGGTATACCGGGGAGCAAATCGCCGCAGTCACCAGACGGCTCTATACCTCCGTCGGCTGGTCCTACTATGAGCTGTATCAGGATCATGCGTATGGCTCGGCGCGGGCGGAGGCAAACGGAGCCGACTATAAGGATCTGAGCGGCCAGGAGATCGCCAACCTGTTCTCCCGCTCCGTCTACGTGCAGATGACGGACCCGAAGATCAGCACGCTGGAGATCAGCAAAACCGTCAGCGGCCAGCCGCCATCCGGCGCCGCGGGAGCATTTGCCTTCACAGTCCGGCTGTATGAGGACGCGGCGGGGACCATTCCGCTGACCGGCGAATATCTCTACACGGTCTACGACGTCCAGGAGGACGGCACCCGGACCCCCGCCGCCGAAAACGGAAACCCGCTTGCCGGAACGGTCGCCGGCGGCGGCACGCTCACCCTGCGGGACGGCCAGACCGCTGTCATCCAGGAGCTGCCGGCGGGCGCGTATTACCAGGTGACCGAGGCCAGCTATCCCCGGTACGCCGTCACCGCCGTGCGGGACGAGGGAGAGCCTCCGGCTGATGAAGAAAACGACCCCGGGGTTGGCCGGCGGACCTTCATCGGCCCCACCGTCACCGGCAGGCTGGAATGGACCTGGGAGGACGGCGCGGCGGACAACACCTCGACCGCAGCATATACGAACACCTACCGGCACGACCTGCTGATCCGGAAGCTGGTGACCGGGACCGCCACACCTCTGCCGGGCGCAAAATTCGTGCTGTACCAGCAGAACGGGAACGATGAGAGCACCCGCCGCTACTGCCTGGTCGACAGCCAGGGCGACGCCGGGTGGGTCCCTCTGTCGGATAACGTCACGCTGGACATGGTCACACTGACCAGCGGCAGCGACGGCAAGATCATCCAGGTCATGCTGCCGGATGGGACCTACTTCCTCCGGGAGCTCTCCGCACCGGCGGGCTATACGGCCGCTGCGGAGACCATAACCGTCACCGTGAAAGACGGCACATTTGCCGACGGCGGGGACGCGGACGATCCCATGACGCTGAGTATCTATAACGATACGGCCTTCGAGCTGCCAAAGACCGGCGGCGGGGGCATATTCCCCTATACGATCGGCGGTGCGCTTTTGATGGCGCTCGGCCTTTTGTGCGGATACGAGCTGAGGCGCAAAAGGGAAAGGAGGTCTACAGGCTAAGCCTCCGGTTCCGGCAATCTGACAGCGCCGACGCAGTATCCATGTTGATCCGAACCTGTTTATCTAAAAAAGAAATCAAAAAAGAAAGGAAGACAGAACCATGAAAACAGCGAAGAAATTGCTAGCGGCCTTTTTGGCGGTCATGGCAGTCACAGCCCTTTCCGCCACCGCGCTGGCGGCGGAGACATTCAGGATCACCTTTGCCGATCCCGGGTTCAGCCTGCTGGCGGCAAACGATGCCCGCACGTATTCCGTATACCAAATCTTTACCGGCGATATTGATGAAACCACCGGCAGACTGTCCAATATCAAATGGGGTCAAAACGGTACCGGCACCGTAGGCACGGCTGTTGACCAGACCGTTTTGGACGCGCTGGTTGCCGTCAACAGCAAGTCTGACACGGAAAAGCTGGACGAGATCAAAAAATATGTAAACTTATCTTCCACGCCCGTAACAGTATCCGGGACAACTAACGTTACCGCCGGCTATTATCTGTTCAAGGACAACAGCACCCTTGGCGTAGGCGAGGAATACAGCCTGTACGTGGTGGAGGTCACCTCTGACGTTACCATCTCTCCCAAGGCCGGTACGACTACTGCCGAGAAGAAAGTTCAGGACAAAAACGACACCACAGGTGATACTGCCTGGGGCGATTCTGCGGACTATGACATCGGAGATACCGTTCCCTTCCAGCTCTCCGCCACCATCACCCAATATTTTGCCAATTATTTTACATACCCGCTGACCTTCCATGACACGTTGGCAACTGGCCTGACCTTTGACAGCAGTTCCGTAGAGGTCTATGTAGATGACACAAAAATCGACAGCAGCAAGTATACTGTCGTCACCAATCCCACTGAAAACTGCACTTTTGAGGTCCAATTTGACGACCTGACGGATATTGGTGAAGTGTCCGCCGGTTCCACCATCAAGGTCACATATAACGCGACCCTGAACGACCAAGCCGTCGTCGGCTCCGCCGGCAACTCCAACACCATGTACGTTACCTATTCCAACGACCCCAACGGCGGAACCAGTGTCGGTCAAACCGCTACCGATGTTGTTAAAGTGTACACCTACAAGGTCATTGTCAATAAGGTAGATGAAAACAGCACCCCCCTGGACGGCGCTGGATTCACCCTGTACAAAAAGGACAACACCGGCACCTATAACCAGGTAGGCACCCCGATCACGACCGGAACCACCTTCACCTTCTCCGGCCTGGATGACGGCGATTACAAGCTGGTCGAGTCCACCACTCCCAGCGGCTACAACACTGTCGAGGATATCGAGTTCACCATCAGCGCCACCCATTCTGACACCGCGATCACAACTCTGTCCGCCACCGGCGGGGCCACATTTACATCTGATATGAACGCCGGTTCCCTGACCACCGATGTAGTGAACAAGTCCGGCTCCCTGCTTCCTGAAACCGGCGGCATCGGCACCACCATCTTCTACGTCCTGGGCGCCATTCTGGTGGTGGGCGCGGTGGTCCTGCTGGTCACCCGCAAGCGCATGCACGACGCCGACTGATCCCCCGCGCACAGTCACCACATTGATCTTTCCGTACCCCGGGGAGGCGCCGCCTCCCCGGGGCGCGGCGGCGAGGAGAACCCTATGAAAAGAGCGCTGACCAACTTCATCTTAATACTGGTTTTTTTGATAGGGCTGTCCCTGCTGCTCTACCCCTCCGTCAGCGACTGGTGGAACTCCATGCACCAGACCCGCGCCATCGCCAATTACTCTGAGACGGTGGCCCGGCTGGACACCGGCGTGTACGACGACATCTGGCAGCGGGCGGAAGCGTACAACGCCTCCCTGGCCCGGCAGGGCATCCGCTGGACCCTGAGTGACGGGGAGCTGGCAGAATACAACAGCCAGCTGGACCCCGGCGGCACCGGCATCATGGGCTATATCGAGATCCCCAAGATCAACTGCTCCCTGCCCATCTACCACGGCACCGGCGACAGCGTGCTGCAAATCGCCATCGGCCATATCGAGGGCACCTCCCTGCCGGTGGGAGGCGAGAGCACCCACTGCGTCCTGTCCGGCCACCGGGGGCTGCCCTCCGCCAAGCTGTTCACCAATCTGGACCAACTGGAGGCGGGGGACGTCTTCATGCTGGAGGTGCTGAACGAGGTCCTGAGCTATGAGGTGGACCAGATTTTGATCGTGCTGCCCCACGAGGTGGACGCCCTGGCCATTCAGGAGGGCGAGGATCTCTGTACCCTGGTCACCTGCACACCTTACGGCGTCAACAGCCACCGGCTGCTGGTGCGGGGCCACCGGGTGGAAAATCAGGCGTCCGCCGGCAGGATCCGCGTGACGGCGGAGGCCATCCTGATCGAACCGCTGATCGTGGCGCCCATTGTGGCGGTCCCGATGCTGCTGCTTCTGCTGGTCTGGCTGTTTGTCAGCACCGGAAAAAAATCACGCCGGAGGTGATGGTATGGCCCTGCGCAAAAAGAGAATCCTCCCATTCTGGCTGACGGTGCTGGCGCTGGCGGCGCTGCTGCCCATGCGCGCCCGGGCGCTGGGTCCCATCGACACCGGCCGCCCCGTTACGCTGACAATCCAATACGCCTGCGGCGGGCAGGCCGCGCCGGGGGTGGACTTCGCCCTGTACCGGGCGGCGGAGGTCTCCCCCTCCATGAAATTGACCCTGACAGGCGATTTTGCGGATTACCCCGTATCTCTGGAGGACCGGGACGCGGACGGCTGGCAGGCGCTGGCTGCCACGCTGGAGGGCTACGTCCGGCGGGACGGCCTGACGCCGCTGGACAGCGGCCGGACGGACCGGGACGGGACGCTCGCCTTCCCCTCCCCGGGCAAAACGCTGACACCGGGGCTCTATCTGGTGCTGGGCGGGCAATATGCCAGCGGAAACAAAATCTACACGGCGGAGCCGTTTCTCGTCCTGCTGCCCGCAGCCAACGACGCCGGGACCCAGTGGCACTATGACGTGACCGTCACGCCGAAATACACGGTGCGCACGGAGACATCCCCGGACGACGGCGTCAGCCGCAGGGTGGTGAAGGTCTGGGACGACGGGGACGGCGGGAGCAGCCGGCCCCGGTCGGTGACTGTAGATCTGCTGCAAAACGGCCGGGTATACGACACCGTCACCCTCAGCGAGCGGAACAACTGGCGCCACACCTGGGACGACCTGGATCCCAACGCCCGCTGGACGGTGGCGGAGCGGCCGGTCCCCGGCTATACCGTGACGGTATCCCGGGCGGGGGCGACCTTTCTGGTG
>JAUNGH010000263.1 GCA_030524605.1 Oscillospiraceae bacterium
TGTCCACTTTGCGGGGATAGGTCTGGCCGCAGACGGGGAAGCACTTGTCAAAGCCGAACTCGGCGGAGATCAGGCGGTTCATCTCGTCGATCTTTTCGCCGTCGCCTTCGAACAGGTCCATGAAGCTGGCCTCGGTGCCGGTGGTGCCCCGGCAGCCCAGGAACTTCATGTTGGCGAGGACGAAGTCCAGCTCCTCCAGGTCGGCAAGCAAATCCTGCATCCAGAGCGTTGCCCGCTTGCCCACGGTGACCAGCTGGGCGGGCTGATAGTGGGTGTAGCCCAGGGTGGGGGTGGCCTTGTACTGGTCCGCGAACCTGGAGAGGTTCGCCAGCACGGCGATCAGCTCGCCCCGCAGATACCGCAGGCCCTCCCGGTAGATGATGAGGTCGGCGTTGTCGGTGACATAGCAGGAGGTCGCGCCCAGGTGGATAATGCCCGCGGCGGAGGGGGCAGCCTTGCCGTAGGTGTAGACATGGGCCATGACATCGTGGCGGACTTCCTTCTCCCGCGCGGCGGCCATGTCGTAATCGATGTCGGTGAGATGGGCCTCCAGTTCCGCCACCTGCTCCGCCGTGACGGGCAGACCCAGCTTGTGCTCCGCCCGGGCCAGGGCCACCCACAGCCGCCGCCAGGTCTGGATGCGCATATCGGCGGAAAACAGGTGCAGCATGAACCGGGAGGCATACCGGGACGCCAGAGGGGACTCATAGCGGTCTTTAGACATAGAAACAACCCTTTCTGAAATAAAGAGTGAAGATTGAAGAGTGGAGAGTGAAGATATGGGATGGAAGCGCCCTCTAAAGGGCATATCTTCAATCTTCACTCTTAACTCTCCACTCTGCTTTTATCGAATGATGATGGAGTCCCGCTCCGGGCCGACGGACACATAGGTGATCCGGCAGCCGATCTCGCGCTCCACATACTCCACGTACTTCCGGGCGGCCTCGGGCAGGTCCTCCCAGGTGCGGACGCCGGAGATGTCGCACTGCCAGCCGTCCATATACTCCATCACGGGCTTGGCCTCAGGCAGCACGGCGGGGAAGGGGAAGTAGTCGATCTGCTGGCCGTGCAGGGTGTAATGGGCGCAGATGGGGATCTTGTCCATGTAGCTCAGCACGTCCAGCTTGGTCAGGGCGATGTCGGTGGCGCCCTGGCACTCCACGCCATAGCGGGTGGCCACGATGTCGATGGGGCCCACCCGGCGGGGCCGTCCCGTCTTGGCGCCGTACTCCGCGCCGGCCTCCCGGAGCTTTTCGGCATCCTCGCCGAACCACTCGCAGGTGAAGGGGCCCTCGCCCACGCAGGAGGAGTAGGCCTTCACCACGCCCACGATCTTGTCGATCCTGGCGCTGGGCAGGCCGGAGCCCACGGGGGCGTAGGCGGCGATGGCGTTGGAGGAGGTGGTCATGGGATAGATGCCGTAGTCCAGATCCCGCAGGGAGCCCAGCTGGGCCTCGAACAGGATGTTCTTGCCGTCCTTCTGCGCCTGGCGCAAAAAGGCGCCGGTATCGCAGATGAAGGGCTTGATCTTCTCGCCGAAATCCGCCGCCCAGGCCTTCAGGTCGTCCATGGTATAGGGTTTGGCGCCGTAGACCTTCTCCAGGGTCAGGTTCTTCCACTCCAGGATGCCCTCCAGGTGCTCCCACAGCTTGTCCGGATACAGCAGTTCGCCGGCCATGACGGTCTTCTTCTGGTACTTGTCGGAGTAGAAGGGGGCGATGCCCTGCTTGGTGGAGCCGTACTTCTTATCCGCCAGGCGGGCCTCCTCCAGGGCGTCCAGGTCCCGGTGCCAGGGCAGCAGAAGGGAGGCCCGGTCGCTGATCTTCAGGTTCTCCGGGGTGATGGCCACGCCCTTGCTCACCACGTCCTGCATCTCGGTCCACAGGCTCTCGCAGTCCAGAGCCACGCCGTTGCCCAGGATGTTCACCACACCGTCCCGGAAAATGCCGGAGGGCAGCAGGTGCAGGGCGAACTTGCCCTTTTCGTTGACGACGGTGTGGCCGGCGTTGCCGCCGCCCTGATAGCGGACGACTACGTCATAGTCGCGGGTCAGCAGGTCCACCATGCGGCCCTTGCCCTCGTCGCCCCAGTTGATGCCTACGATGGCGCAGTTTGACATACTCAAAAAACCTCCCGGTTTTATTTTGCGGTGACAGGCCAGGCACAAAAGCCCAACCTAAATTATTATATCGACACTTTTCCCATAAGTAAAGAGCAAACTCGTTATATCGGGGATAAATTCCCCTAATAGGTTGACCTCTTTCTGCGGGGCGGAGCGTACAATCCGCATAGATGATCCACTGCCGCCGCCGGGTAGGAGGGGCGGGCCGCCGCGTAGTCCAGGTGCCGTCCGGTGAATTTCTCCGTATTGTCCACAGTAAAACCTCCTGAGCGGTGATTCCGCCCGATTTTACCACAGAGCCGGCGCGCTGACAAGCCGGACGAGGACGAAAAAGACCCGCTTTCCCCACTTCCAAAATCCGGCGGCTTGTGATATACTATCCCGGGATTTGACAG
>JAUNGH010000020.1 GCA_030524605.1 Oscillospiraceae bacterium
CGGCCTTGATGGTGGCGTCCACCTCCCGGCGGGCCTTTTCCACCATCTCCTCGATATGGGTGGGGTGGATGCGGCCGTCGGCGATCAGCTTTTCCAGGGCCAGGCGGGCGATCTCCCGCCGCACCGGCTCAAAGCAGGAGACCGTGATGGCCTCCGGCGTGTCGTCGATGATAAGATCCACACCCGTCAGGGTCTCGATGGTGCGGATGTTGCGGCCCTCGCGGCCGATGATGCGGCCTTTCATCTCGTCATTGGGCAGGGGAACCACACTGACGGTCATCTCGGCCACCTGGTCGGCGGCACACCGCTGGATAGCCTGCGCCACCACTTCGCGGGCGCGGGCCTCACACTCCTCTTTCATCCGGGACTCGACCTCTTTGATCTTGAGGGCGGTCTCGTGGATCACTTCCGCTTCCACCTGGTCGATCAGATACTGCTTTGCCTCCTCGGCGGTGAAGCCGGAGATGCGCTCCAGCATCTCGGTCTGGCTGCGCTTGATGACCTTGATCTCCTCGCTCTCCCGGTCGATGGCCGCGTGCTTCTGGGCCAGGGATTCTTCCTTCTTCTCGATGGCCTCGGTCTTGCGGTCGAGGTTCTCTTCCTTCTGCTGCAGGCGGTTTTCCTGCCGCTGCAGGTCGGCTCTGCGTGATTTTTCTTCCTTCTCGTACTCGCTGCGGTTCTTCAAAATCTCTTCTTTGGCTTCCAAAAGGGCTTCTTTTTTCTTGGTTTCGGCACTCTTGATGGCCTCGTTGATGATGCGCTTTCCTTCCTCTTCGGCGCTTGAGATTTCCTTCTCGGAGACGTTTTTCCGATAGCGAATACCGAGCGGGAAGCAAACCACGCCGCCGATCACCAGCCCGATCAGGCCGGCAATGATGGCTTGCATCATAGGTCGTGGTTCCTCCATTCAAATTCGGTATTGGTTCGCTGTATTTATCACGATTCCGTGTTCAGAAAACGATCGAACGGCACCCCTGCTGCCTTCCGATGATTATCCTTTTCTAGTTTAATCGTTTACTGGGCCACTGTCAAGAAAAACCGTATTTTTGAACGGATAATGTGAACGGATAAGATATGGCAGTTTCCGGAAAGCGCCCCTGTTTTTTCAATGGAGCGCTCAAGTGTCGATATACGCCGCCGCGGCGTACCCAACGTAATTTCCGTAGTGGACGACGTACCAGCCCTGCCATTCGCCGTAGACGGTGACGGCGGCGCCGTCCGGCATGTTGGCCAGGACCGTGCCGGTGGAGGACGGATAGCTCCGCAGGTTCAGCGTGCCGTAGTTCACCCGCACCGTGCCGCCCACGGGGTCCATGGGATAGATGAACGGCAGGCCGAAAAAACGGGTCAGCGCCCGGGCCAGCTGCTGGGCGATGGCGTCCCAGTGGCCCTCCAGCCAGACGGCGTCGCTGTAGTTGTCGTGGTAGCCGATCTCCACCAGCACCGCCGGGGCGTTGGGCTGGCGCACCTCCCCCAGGGTGGTGGTGGGCCGGGTGGTCACTTTGCCCGGCAGGGGGTATATCTTCCGCAGCTCCTCCGCAATCAGCTCCGCCGCCCGCTGGCCCTGGCTGCTGCCGGGGTAGTAAAAGGCGATGATGCCCCGCTCCTCGCCATAGTGCCCCTCCGGCGCGGCGTTGGAGTGCAGGGCCAGGTAGAAGTCGTAATAGCCGGCGTTGGCCTCCCGGATGGAGGAGGCGGCCGTCATCTCCGGCCGGTTGCGCTTGTACTGGATGCCGTTGGACAGCAGGTACGGCACCAGGGCGTCCGCCAGCAGGTTCATGTTGTACTCCTCGGAGCCGCTGCCGGTGACGTACATGTTCCAGTCCTGTGTGGACGGGCTCAAATAGATGATGGGCATGGTGGTTCCCTCCTTCTCTTAATCCTATGGCGCTTTGGTTGGAAATGTGATAGACTGTTATTCAGTTAAAGCAGGCCCAAAAAGTCTTATATATAAACAGAAACAATTAATATATAAAACAAAAGCCATGCGGCGCCGCTAAACGGCGCCGCATGGCTTCTACTTACTCGTCAGATTTTTCCGCCGCTCTTGCGCAGCTTACCACACCAGACGTCATACAGGTATTTTGCAGCCGCGATATCCTCCACAGCCATTCCCAGGGATTCAAAAACCGTAATCTCGTCCCGGCGCTGCCGGCCGGCAACCGTCCGGTTCAATACCTGCCCTATCGTCCCGCGCAAATGCGACTTGGCAATGAGCCCCTCTCCAAGCGGAATCAGATAATCGCCGCTCTCATGCAGAACAGACTCCAAGTTGTCCCCATAGAAGGAAGATGCCGCGACCAGGGGCCCGCTTAGTTCCCGGGCCTTCGGAGAGCAGGCCCCCACCGCGTTGATATGCGCGCCCGGCTTCACCCATTCGCGCTCCAGGATGGGGTCTTGCGCAGCGGTAACGGTGCAGATGATATCCGCGTCCGCAACCGCCTCCCGTACCGTTTCGCAGACCCGCACGGAAACATCCGCAGGCTGCATGGCGGCCAGACACTCGGCTTTCATGCGTGTGCGGTCCCACAGCGTGATATTTTCCAGGGGGAACTGCGCAAGGAGCGCTTTGACATGACTTAAGCCCTGTGCGCCGCAGCCAAGGACCGCCAAGCTTTTGGCATCGGGGTTTGCCAGCGCCTTGCTCGCCGCCGCGCTGACGGCGGCGGTGCGTATCTGCGTCACGGTATCGGCGTCGACAGCCGCGATGGGCTCGCCATGTTCCAAAGAAAACAACAGGATCTGGCCCTGGTGAGAGGGCAGGCCCAGTTCCCCGTTCCCGTGGTAGATGCTCAACGCCTTGACGCCAAAGCAATCCTGAAGCCAGGCGGGCATCAGGCCAAAGATATTGCCGTTTGGCAGCGGTACGGCAGTCCGCAGGGATTGCCCGCACACGCCGCCGGATTCCTGGCGCAGGGTATGCTCCATGACGTCAATGCAGGCCCGCATATCCAGATGTTCCTGCACAAATTGTCTGTCCAAGACGGGGATTTTCATAGCGTCAGCTTCCTTTCATGCCGTATCAGCGCGCCGGGCCGCCACTCAGCTGCGGGCTCAATCCTTCTCCAGAACGTACAGCGTCAAAGCCCGCAGAACGGTCGCGCTGCGGAAGCCGCCGCCGTTCACGATGCCCTCGGCATGGGAGACGCTCATATGAATATGTACCACATAGGGTGAGGGCGTCTCCCGGATTACAGGAGGAAGGTCCGGATCCGTATGCTCTTTCAAGGTGATCTCGCCCATGCAGCTGACAACCTCGCAGGGATCAAAAATCTTCTTTTTGATCAGCTCAGGAGGCATGTCATAGCTGCCGGGATTGCTGAGCAGCACATCCGTTACAGACCCCACGCCGGCAACGATAACGGCATCATTCCACTTCTTGTCCATCAGGTATTCGTGAATGGCGGGGAGGATGCTCTGCCCTTTCGTCAGCTTGATCTCGTGTAGTTTAGCCATTTCTATTTCTCCTTTTCAAATTGTATACAAAAAACATATGTGACAGAAAAAGCGTACCATGAAATCTGCCGGATGTCAACCTCACATTTTAAATCAACAATTCACAAATATCATATATTTTTTAGCAATATTATAGCAGAAACATCAATTGACGAAAGGCATTTCAGATTTTATAATATAGCATATTGTATACAATTTGTTGCAGGTTTTTCGGGGCCGCCGGCGCGGCCATCCAAACAAAGGGGGGCGAATTATGACATATAACTTTGACGAAATATTGGACAGACGTCGGGAACGGTCAAAGACCTGGGATTTCCGCACACTTAAGCCCGGCCAGCTTCCGATGAATGGCGCCGAAACGCATTTTGCCTGTCCCGCACCCGTCAAAGAGGCGGTCCGGGCCGTGGCGGAATGGGAGGTATACGGCTATCCCTATTTTACGGAGGACTTTTCCAACGCGGCGGCAGGATATATGAAACGCCGGCACCACTGGGACTGTGATCCGTCCTGGGTCGAATTCGTGGGCGGGATCGTGCCCGGCATCGCTTTTGCGATTCAGGCAGTATCACAGCCCGGCGACAAGATCCTCATCAACACACCGGCATACGACCCCTTCCGCTCTATGATCGAAGCAAATGAACGTCTGGTGGAGGAGTCTCCGCTTCTGATCACGCGGGAGCGCGTTGAATTTGACTGGGCAGACATGGAAGCCCGCTTCCGGGACCCGCGCACCAAGGCGTTCATTCTCTGTGATCCCCACAATCCCACCGGTAAAAGCTGCACACGCGCGGAGCTGGAAAGAATCGCCGGTCTCGCGGAGCAGTACCATGTCCTGGTGATCGTGGATGAGGTCCATGCGGATTTTGTGTTTCGCGGCGCCCACATTTCCTACCCCACCGTCAGCGCCTCCGCCCTTCAAAACTCCGTGGTGGTCATCAATCCCAGCAAGACCTTCAATGTGGCGGGCTTCCGCACCGGCGCTGTCATCGTTCCCAACGAGGCCCTGCGGCAAAAGATCAACGTCAAAATACTCGCCGTAAAGGGCATCAGCCGCACCATCACCGGCGTGGCCGCCTTTGAGGCCTGCTATGACGGGCGGTGCGACGATTATGCGGACCAGGTATGCGCGTATGTCCGGGAGAACGAGCAGATGCTCTCCTCTTTCCTGGCAGAGCATATTCCCGGCATCCATCTGATCCCGCCGGACGCCTGCTTCGTCTGCTGGCTGGATTGCCGGGAACTGGGCTTTGCGACCCAGGAGGAGCTGATGGCATTCTTTGCCTCCGCCGGTATCCTTGTCACCAGCGGCGAGGAATTCGACCACCATGGACGAGGCCTGGGCTTCGTCCGAATGGCATATGCCTTTCCCCGCGCTCAACTCCGTCAGGCGCTGGAGCGGCTGGCGGAAGCTGCAAATCATATGGAAAAGAGGTCATAATAAAATGGCAGATTTGATCCAGGCAGTCCAAACAGCGGACGCTCCCGCAGCAAAAGGGCCCTATAGCCAGGGCGTGGTCGGAAACGGCGTGGTCTATGTGTCCGGCCAGCTTCCGCTGGACCCGGCCACCGGCAAAATCGTGGAGGGGGATTTCCGCACACAGGCGGCGCAGGCCATCCGCAATGTGGAGACGGTTCTGAAAGCCGCCGGCTCCGACCTCTCCCACGTTCTGCGGATCAATGTATTCTTGGCCGACATGGGAAAATTCGGGGAGTTCAACGAGGTTTACGAGGCGATGATCCCCACCCCCTATCCCGCAAGAACCGCCCGGGGCGTCGATCTGGGGCCCTATGCGCTGGAAATTGACGCCACGGCACTCGTGGCCGCCGAGAAAGGAGAATGTCATGGGCTATAAAATCTACATGCCGAAGGCCATCTGCGATCACGGGATGGAGGTCCTGGAGCAGCGGGGCTTTACCATGATCGGCACCAATCAGGGCACACCGGAGGACCTGGCCCGCTACGTGCCGGAGGCTGACGTCGTTGTCGCCAGGACGCACTTCTTCTCCAAGGAGCTGCTTGCCACCGCAAAGCACCTGAAGCTGCTGGAGGTCCACGGCGTGGGCTATCAGGACCACGTGGTCTGCAAAGACGCCGCGGAACTGGGCATCTACGTGGCATATTCCCCCTTCGGCAATTTCAACACCGTGGCGGAAGGCGCGCTGGCATTGACGCTGGCGCTGACCAAGCACATCTGCGACTACAACAGCAGCGTGCGCCGTCAGGAACACGTTCCTGCCAAAATGGCGCTGGAGCTGTCGGGAGCCACCGTCGGCCTGCTGGGCTTTGGAAACATCGCCAGCTGCTTTGCGCAAAAGCTGTATTACGGCATGAATGCCAAGATCATCGCCTACAGCCCCACCACCGATCCCGGCCGCATCCCCAGCTATGTATCCATGCGGGAAACCATGGACGAGGTCTTTGCCGAGGCCGACATCGTATCCCTCCACATCCCGGGCGAGACCAGCTATGCCCACATGATCAACGCCCACCACTTCAGCCTGATGAAACCCACCGCCTATTTCATCAATACAGCCCGGGACATCCTGGTGGACAACGACGCGCTGTATGACGCGCTTTTGAACCACAGGATCGCCGGCGCCGCCGCAGACGTGAATTACGCGGAGCATCCGGGCGGGCAAAAGCTGCTGGCTCTGGACAACTTCATCAATACCCCCCACGCCATGGCTTTTTCAGACGGTTCCCTGGAGCGCTCCGGCATGAACTGTGTGCGGGAGATCTGCCGGGTCATGCTGGACAAGCAGGAGCCGAAATACTGGGTCAACCGCGACGGCTTTGTTCCGAGAGGCTGATATCCGGCGCCGGATACATCCAGCCCCGGCCGGTGCGGGGCGGCCACCTTTGTTTCCACAAGCAAAAAACGCTTTCAAATTATAAAACAGTAAAGGAGATTCAACATGAAAAGGATATTGAGCTTGGTATTGGCGCTCTCGATGGCACTGAGTCTTGCAGCCTGTGGCGGCTCCGAGACAACTCCCTCCAACGACTCCACAGAGACCGATCCCCCGGCGGAAACGCAGTATTACTCCGTCGGCACCGCCTCTTCCGGCGGCATGATGTACGCCATCGGCTCCGGCTGGGCCAGCCTGATGAACAACGTGGCCGGCGACAGATATCAGTTCACCGCCGAGGAAACCGCCGGCAACACCGCCAATATCGCCATGATCGAATCCGGCGAGCTGGAATTCTGCTGCAACGGCGTTATGTCCCTGTATGAGGGATATGAGGGCACCGCGGAGTGGACCGGCGGCACCCAGTATCAGGACATCCGCGTGATGTTCCCCATGAACCAGATGGTTCTGACCGCCTACACCCTGGCCGGGAACGGGATCTCCACCCTCTCCGATCTGAACGGCAAGGTGGTCGGCCTGGGCAGTAAGGGCGGCGCCATCGACAGCCTGTTCCGCGAGGTGTTCGAAAAACTCGGGATCGTCCCCACCGACATCTATAACGACGGCTGGGCCGCAACCGTCTCCGCCCTGTCCGACGGCACCATCGACGCCGGCATCACGATGCAGCTGGCCCCCGCCGCGGCGCTGGTGGAGCTCCAGGCCACCCAGGATGTGACCTTCCTGACTTTCAGCGATGAGGAACTGGCGCTGCTGAAGGAGCTGAACCCCGCTTTCAGCGACGCGGTGATCGCCGCAGGTTCCTACAACAGCATTACCGAGGACATCCGGACCGTCGGCGATATCGCGGTGATGTGCTGCTCCGTGAATATTCCGGACGACGTGGTCTATGATCTGGTCAAGACGACCTATGAACACGCAGACGACATGCGGGCGACACACAGCGCCATGTCCAATTGGAGCATCGAGGGAGCCTCTTCCATCATTGCCCAGTATCATCCCGGTGCCCTCAAGTATTTTGAGGAGATGGACATCACCATCGCCGAGCCCACCGTCGTCCCCCACGGCTAAGCGGACGCGCCCCTTTTGACATCACGATCGATTTTGAGATTGGCCCCGGCGCTTCGGCTCTGGGGCCAATCTCAAAACAGGAGGAATGCGGTATGAAGGATAGTTTACAAACATGGTTTGAGCAGCACGGCGGTGAGACCATCGCCCTATGCAAGACGCTTTGGGCGGCGCCGGAGCTGCCCATGCAGGAGTTTGCGGCATGCCGCTCCACGGCCGCTTATATGCAGGCCAATGGCTTTCAGGTGCGCACTTATCACTGCAAAGACCCCCACAGCGAGCCAAACACGGTCATCGCCACCTTTGGCAGCGGCAGTCCGGTCATCGGCATCATCGGCGAATATGACGCGCTGCCCGGTTTGGGCCAGCAGGCTGCCGCCGCCCACAGTCCGGTTCCCGGACCCGGCCACGGCTGCGGCCACTGCCTGACGACTCCCGCCTGCTGCACGGCCGCAGTCGCCGTCAAAACGGTCATGGAGGCGGAGAAGCTGCCCGGCACCATAAAGTTCATGGCCTGTCCCGCCGAGGAGTCCGGCGAGGGAAAGGTCTATATGGCGCAGCGGGGAGAATTCCGGGATCTGGACTGCTGCATCAGCTGGCACCCCATGAATTATAATCTCACCACCACAGAGGGGTCCCTGCTGGCGCTTTGCAATATGGACCTGTACTATACCGGCAAGGCCGCCCACGCCGCCGCCATGCCGGAGCTGGGCCGCAGCGCTCTGGACGCCGCAGAGCTGACGAACATCGGCGTCCAGTACCTGCGTGAGCATGTGACCGACGATGTGCGGATGCACTATGTGTACACCGATGGAGGAGAAGCCGCCAACGTCGTGCCCGATCATGCCGCGCTGCATTACATCCTGCGCGCACGGACACTGTGTTCTCTGAAAGATGTGCTGGACCGGGTCAAAAAGGTGGCCCGTGGCGCGGCCATGATGACGGAGACCGACGTGAAGATCAACGTCACCTCCATCTCCTCCGAAACGTTCATCGTCCACAGCTTCAACCGCTTTTGTTATCAGTCTCTGGAAAAGGTGCCCCGTCCCGTCTATACCGCGGAGGAATACGCCTTTGCGGAGGAGCTGTATCAAAACGTCATGGGACGCTCCGCACCGGAGGATGTGATCCCCACAGGCATCGACGCGCCCACCGGAAAAACGCTCCTGGTACCGGCCTCCACGGACGTGGGATACCTCACCCATGAGGTGCCTACCTGCCGGCTTTTCGGATGGGGCATGCTGCGGGGCGTCCCGGTCCATCACTGGGGGATCACCGCAGCCGCCGGCATGAGCATCGGGCAGAAGTCCGCTGTCTGCGCGGGCATGGCCGTGGCCCAGTGCCTTTACGATATCCTCCGCGCCCCGGAGGAAATTGAAACCTGGAAGCGGGAATTGCGCGGGATCACTGCCGGCGTGGCGTTTGAGCCGGTGTTTCCCAGCCAGGAGTAAGGAGCGAGACTATGGAAAACAATCTGTCACGGCAGAACGGGCGGCGGGCATACTTTACAGCGGTGGCCGTTCTCTGCTATTTGATGTGCGTGATGCACATCATCAACTTCGTCCCGCAGATCCACATCAACAACTTCGCATTCGTGTCCCTGAACTATATGTTCGGCATGCTGATATGCTTTCTGTTCTATAATTTCCGGGGCAAACAGGAGGGCCTGGGCAACATCTGGCTGAAGATCCCCGATTTCATCCTGGCGGCCTGCTCCGTTTTTGTCTGCGTCTACATCGTCAGAGATGTGGATACGTTCCTCACCCGGATCCAGATCAACGCAACGAGCATGGACATGGTGGTCGGCCTTATCGCCACCGTCACGGTACTGGAGGCCTGCCGCCGTCTGACAGGCCCCTCGCTGCCCATCATCTCGCTGATCAGCATCTTTTACGCGCTGTTTGGCAGCTATCTGCCCGGCGTCCTGCACAACAAGGGCTATTCCCTGAACCGCGTCGCCCGCAGCATCATCAGCAACCAGGGCATCATGGGCTCCGCCATGAGCACCGTCGCCAATACAGTGTTCGCTTTCCTGCTGTTCGGCGCGTTTTTAAACGCCTGCGGCGCCAACGATATCTTCCGCGACCTTTCCATCGCGCTGGCGGGAAAAAAGCGCGGCGGACCGGCCAAGATGGCGGTGGTCGCCAGCTGCATTTTCGGCACGATCTCCGGAAGCCCCATCTCCAACGTGGCCTCCACCGGCGCGTTTACCATCCCCCTGATGAAAAAGACGGGCTACAAAAAGGAATTTGCAGGCGCTGTGGAGGCCGTCGCCTCCACCGGCGGACAGATCATGCCCCCCGTCATGGGCGCGGCCGCCTTCCTTCTGGCGGAGTTCACCGGAATCTCCTACGCCGTGGTCTGCTGGGCCGCGCTGATCCCAGCGCTGATGTACTATCTGTGCCTGCTGAACGTGATCGACTGCGAGGCGCTGAAACGGCAGCTGCTGGGTCTTCAGGGCGACGATCTGCCGGAGCTCATGCCCGTGCTCAAGCGGTCCGCAAAGCTCATCATCCCCATCATCGTCCTGCTCTGCTCCCTGTTGGTTTTCGGCAAAACCGCCGCCAGAAGCGCGGTCTATGCCACGGTCTCCATCGTGGTCTGTGATCTGCTGGATTCCCAAAACCGGTTCAACCTGAAAAAGCTCGCCCGGGCCTTTGAGGAAGCTGCCAGAAGCTCCGCCACCATCATTGCGGCCTGCGGCTGCGCCGGCATCATCACCAGCATGCTCTCTGTGACGGGACTGGGGATCGCCTTCTCCAATTTCATTTTCCGGCTGGGCAACAGCAACCTGTTCCTGTCTCTGATCTTCGCAATGATCATCAGCATTATCCTCGGCATGGGGCTCCCCACCTCGGTGGCCTATATCGTAACAGCCACCTCCATGAGCGGTGCCTTTACCAAGATGGGCCTCTCTCCCCTTCCGGCGCACATGTTCCTTTTGTACTTCGCCTGCATGTCCAATATCACGCCTCCGGTGGCCATTGCCGCATACACCGGCGCCGCCATTGCGGACGCTTCTCCGCTGAAGGTGGGCATACAGTCCGTGAAGCTGGGCATCATCGGTTTTATCGTGCCGTTCTTCTTTATTTATAACCCGCAGATCCTGACCTGGGATTTCAGCACGCCCTTCTCCACGTTCGACACGCTGGTGACGATCACCTCCGCAATCCTGCTCGCCTGGCCGCTGGCCTATAGCGTCAACGGGTTTACAGACCACAAGCTGTCCGCGCCGGCACGGCTCGCCTATGCGGCCCTGTCCCTGGCCCTGATCATCCCCTTCTGGTATGTGAATCTGCCTGCGGAAATCCTGACGGTATATTTGATCGTGCGTGTTACCCGGGCGGAAAAGGTCTATGAGCAAAGATTCATGATGCCCGGCTCCGCCGGCAGTTCCGGAAATCCGGCCTGAGCGCAGAATCCGAGGGCCCTTTTCGAAAAAATCAGCCCCATGGAAATTTTTCAAAATAATGGTATAAAGAGTTTTTCTTTCGCCTCCTAATATGGTATAGTGGTACTATATAGCTGCTTTAGGAGAGATATCAGATGATGAAGATACGCCAGATTCACACCAAGACGATCAAGGACCAGATCTATCAAATTCTCCGCCAGCAGATCATGGACGGCACCCTGCATCCGGGCGACAGGATCGTGGAGCAGGATGTGGCGGACCAGTTGGGCGTCAGCCGCTCGCCTGTGCGGGAGGCCATCAAGCAGCTGATCGGAGACGGCCTGCTCTGCAACATCCCAAACCGGGGTGCGTTTGTTAAAAAGCTCACTGCGAAAGAGGTGCAGGATACATACGACATGCGTATCCTCCTGGAGGAATACGCCCTTATGCATATTGACCCGAAGCTTCGGGAGAAAAACCGGAAACAGCTGCAAAAAATGAAGGACCGGATCGACAGGGAGATCGAAAACCTCTCTGTGCAGGAATATGAGACGATGGATCAGGACGTGCATGTCATGATCATCCGCTTGTGCGGCAATCAGGTGATCGCAGATACCTATGACATGCTTTGGGGAAAGATCGCTTTTTTCCGCAGCATCTCCCTGATGAGCAAAGAGCGCCAGCTGTCCTCGCTGCAGGGGCATGCGATGATCCTTGCCTCGCTGCTGGAGGGCGATGATCAAAAGGCCTATGAGACGCTGCGCATCCACCTTGAGGACGCCCAGGCAATGATCCAGGATATCCTCCGGAATTATGCGTCAGGGAAATTTTGGATTTGATCGTCTCCTCGATTCCCTGCCACAACGATTCCGCCGCCGACATCCATTCCAGAAAAAAGCAGCCATTCCGATGTGAATGGCTGCTTTTTCCGGTTTTTGGCACTGTTCCGCATCCATTTGCCAGTTCCACTTCGTATTTTAATCGGAGGAATCAGCCATGAGAACCATCCAAATCCCATACCATACAGCCTCTGTGGACCTGCACATCGAAGATAAAAATCTAAAAGCCGTCATCACCGCCGGGATCAGCGAAGGCACGGCTAAAACAGAGGAGCAAATCGTTTTGGACGCCCTGGCCGCGCCCATCGGCACATGCCGCCTGTCCGAGCTGTCCAGAGGCAAAAAGAGGATCACCCTGGTCACAAGCGACCACACAAGAGCCATGCCGAGCAGGATCACCCTTCCGCTGCTGCTGGCCGAGATTCGAAAGGGCAGCCCAGACGCCGAGATCACCATCCTGATCGCCACCGGGCTCCACCGGAAAACCACGCCGGAGGAAATGCGCAGGATGTTCGGCGACCAGATCGTCGACCATGAGCGCATCGTCGTCAACGACGCCTTCCAGGCCGACGACTTCGCGTTTGTCCGGACACTGCCCTCCGGAGCCGGGCTGTGGGTGAACAAGGAAGCGCTGCACTGCGACCTGCTGCTGACAGAGGGCTTTATCGAGCCCCACTTCTTCGCCGGTTTTTCCGGCGGGAGAAAGAGCATTTTGCCCGGCATCTGCAATCAGGCCACCGTCAACGAAAACCACTCCTATCAGGCGATCTCCAGCCCCCACGCCATGGCCGGCGTGCTGGAGAACAACCCCATCCACATCGACATGCTGGCGGCGGCCAGGGCCGTCCATGTCCAGTTCATCTTCAATGTGGCCCTTGACAGCGCAAAGCATATCACCGCGGCGTTTGCCGGAGACCTTGAGCAGGCCCATGCGGCCGGCGTGGCGTTCGTCCGCCGGGAGGCGCAGCGCCCCAGGGTAACCGGGGACATCTGCATCACGTCCAACGGCGGATATCCGCTGGATCAGAACCTCTATCAAAGCCCCAAGGCCGTGGCAACCGCAGAGGCCTGCTGCAGGGACGGCGGCGTCATCATCATGTGCTGCGCCTGCGCCGACGGCATGGGCGGAAGCAATTTTGAAAAGCTCATCACCCGCGGCACCGTGGAGGAGATCGATCAGTACCTCGCCTCCATCCCGCCGAGGGAATCCATCTCTGAACAATGGTGCGCGCAGATCTATGCCAGGATCCTGCGAAAGCACACGGTGATCCTGGTCTCCACCTTTCTGGACCACGGGCTCATCCGCAGGGCGAATATGATCCCCGCCGCTTCCGTCGACGAAGCGCTTGAAACCGCATACGCCATCGCGGGCCGCGACGCACAGGTGGTCGTGATCCCAGACGGCGTGTCCGTACTCATTACAAAGGAGGCGTAAATATGAACAGCAGCATCGCGCTCAAAGTAGATGAAGCGGATAACGTGGCTACCCTGTTTGCCGATGGCGTCAGGGACGGCATGCGCGTCGAAATCCGCGATAAAGCCGGAAAATCAGAGTGCGTCACGGTACTCGGAGACGTGCCGTTCGGTCACAAAATCGCAACTGCGCCCATTAAAAAGGGCGAACATATCCTGAAATACGGGGAATCCATCGGCGCGGCAAGCCGGGATATCCGAAAGGGCGAATACGTCCACGTCCACAATCTGGAAGCCCTGCGCGGACGCGGCGATCTCATGGAGGCGGAGAAATGAAGCATTCTTTTTTGGGATACCGGAGACCCGACGGCAGTATCGGGGCAAGAAACCTTGTGGCAGTCATCCCCAGCGTGATCTGCGCAAATGACGTCGCCCAGGCGATCTGCCGGCAGGTCCAGGGGACGGTTGGATATTTCCACCACCAGGGCTGCTGTCAGCTTCCGCTGGATTTGAAACGGGTCACAGACGTCCTGATCAACCTTGGAAAAAGCCCCAACATCGGCGCGGTGCTCATTGTCAGCCTGGGCTGCGAGGGGACCGACCACGCCAGGCTATTTGCCGAAATCCAGGCATCGGGCAAGCCGGTGGAGATCATTCACATTCAGGAGCTGGGCGGAACCTCCCGGGCGATCCAGGCGGGGATCGACGCCGCCCAGCGGCTGGTGATCCAGATCTCCGCCCTCCAGCGGGAGCCGGCGGACATTTCCGAAGCTGTGATGGCCATCAAATGCGGCGCGTCCGACACCACCTCCGGAATGGCGTCAAACTGTGTCATCGGCTATGTGGCGGACAAAC
Source organism: Oscillospiraceae bacterium (assembly GCA_030524605.1). Taxonomy (GTDB): domain Bacteria; phylum Bacillota; class Clostridia; order Oscillospirales; family Oscillospiraceae; genus Oscillibacter. Next base: position 13,891 of record JAUNGH010000020.1, read on the forward strand.
TGGTGGATTTGGGCGCCACAGTCATATTCGGCGAAACAACGGAATTCATCGGCGGCGAACACATTCTGGCAAGGCGTGCCGTCGGCGGCGAGGATGGCCCCGTCGGGCGCAGGATCCATGAGATCGTTGACCAAATGGAGCGCCGGGCAAAGCTCATCGGCGAGGACATGCGGGGCGGCCAGCCCACGCCCGGCAACATTGCCGGCGGCCTTTCCAGCATAGAGGAGAAGAGCCTTGGGGCGATCGTAAAATCCGGCCACCGTCCTATCCAGGGCGTTTTGGAGTACACGGAAAGCGCCGCCGGAAAGAAGGGCCTCTGGATCAAAGACACGCCTGGCCGCGAGCCTGAAATCCTCACGGGAATGGCGGCCACCGGGGCGCAGTTTATGCTGTTTTCCACCGGCCGCGGCGCGCCGCAGGGATTTCCGTCCATGCCGGTGATCAAAATATGCGGAAATCCCACGACCTATGCCCGCATGGAACACGATATGGATCTGAATGCAGGGCGGATCATCACTGGCGAGCGGGCCATTGAGGAAGTGGGCGAGGAGGCTTTCGCACTGCTGCTGCAGGTACTGTCGGGCAGGATGACAAAAAATGAAGCGCTGGCGTATTTTGGTTCCATCGATATTTTCTGCCTTGGCCCGGTCATCTGACAAGCCGCGTTTCCGCTTGCAGCCCGTTCCGAATCCTATGGCATTCCGGTTGGAAATGTGATAGACTGTGGTGGAAACGCAGCCGGCCCGCCGGCGGGCAGTGAGGAGAGGATATCCATGAAAACAGAGCGCAGCTACCCCAGATGCACCGTCACCCCCAAGGCGGAGGCCGCCATCCGGCGGGGCCACCCCTGGGTCTACGACGCGGAGGTCTTGTCCATGGAGGGCACGCCGGAAAACGGCAAATTGGTGGATATAGTAGGCAAAAAAGGACAATATCTTGGCACAGGTTTCCTCTCGGAGCGATCCAGGATCCGTGTCCGCCTGATCTCCCGCAACGCCAACGACCGATTTGACGAGGCCTTTTGGGAACGGAAGCTCCGCTGGGCCTGGGAGTACCGCAAGACCGTCATGGCCCCCGGGGACCTGGACTGCTGCCGGGTCATCTTCGGCGAGGCGGACGCCTTTCCCGGCCTGACGGTGGACAAGTTCCACGACCTGCTGAGCGTCCAGGTGCTGTCCGTGGGGATGGAGGGCATCAAGGGGATGCTTCTGCCCGCCCTGGTGCGCATCCTGCGGGAGGACGGGCAGGTCATCCGGGGCGTCTACGAGCGCAACGACGCGGCCCTGCGGGAGAAGGAGGGCCTGCCCCAGTACAAGGCGTGGTTCCCCCTCCCCTGCGAGGAGACGCCGGACAGCCCTGTCACGGAAATCACGGAAAATGGCGTCCGCTATCTGGTGGATGTGGAAAACGGACAAAAAACCGGGTTCTTTTTGGATCAAAAGTACAACCGTCAGGCGGTGGCGCGGCTGGCGCGGGGTAAGACGGTGCTGGACTGCTTCACCCACACCGGCTCCTTCGCCCTGAACGCAGCAATGGGCGGCGCCAAACATGTCACCGCCGTGGACGTGTCCGAAAGCGCCGTGGAGATGGCCCGGGCCAACGCCGCCCGGAACGGCCTGGACAGCGTGGTGGAGTGCGTTGCCGCCAATGTGTTCGACCTGCTGCCGGAGCTGGAAAAGCAGCCGGCGAAGTACGACTTCATCATCCTGGACCCGCCGGCCTTCACCAAGTCCCGGAAGACGGTGGCCAACGCCATCACCGGGTACAAGGAGATCAACTACCGAGCCATGCGGCTGCTGCCCCGGGGCGGGTATTTGGCCACCTGCTCCTGCTCCCACTTCGCCACCGAGGAGAAATTCGTGGCTATGCTCCACGACGCGGCCAGGGACGCCGGGGTCCAGCTGCGGCAGATCGAGGCCCGCCAGCAGAGCTGCGACCACCCCATCCTGTGGGGCGTGGAGGAGACCAGTTACCTGAAGTTCTATCTGTTCCAGGTGGTGTGACAGCTCTGCCGAACGATTTTTGCATCATATAGTAGTAAAAACAGCTAATATATAATCCATTTGATCCTGCATGGGCAAACACTCCGGCACCGTCACAGCGGAGCCGGAATGGAGGCATTTCCTCCCCATGGCAAAGGCGGGGCGCCGACGCGCCCCGCTTTTTTATTCAAAGCTCACCCGCAGGCCCTCCACATCGCCCGTCGCCTGTAAAAAGCGGGCGGAGCACACCGCGTCAGCGGTGAAGACCAGCAGGATGAGATACGTCACCTCCGCCGGGACCCGGGCCGCCAGCAGCTCAATGCCGGGCTGGAGCAGACGGACCGCCGCCGCCGTCAGTACGCCCCAGACCAGGGTAAAGGGCAGGCAGACCCGCCCGTTCCAGTTGCCGGGGACGTGGGAGTAATCCCAGAACCGCACGCCCAGAAACGTCTCATAGCCCCAGTGGACGGCGTATTCCACCGCCGTGGCGGCAAGGCCGCCGAAAACCACCAGCCATACCCCCCGCTGAAGCGCCGGCGGCAGGGCCAGCACCGCCAGCATCCCCAGGCCGTACACCGGGCACAGGGGCAGAAACAAAAAGCACTTCCGCTCCTGGTGCTCCGCCCGGGTGACCGCCGCGAATGCCTTTTCCAGTCCATATCCCAGAAAGCTGTAGATCCAGAAATACCAAAGCCAGTGGGCCATGCTCCCCCTCCTTTTTTCTCATTGTTTCCGGGAAAGGCTTTCATATCCCTCCGTTGCGCTGGCAGTTTTTTCGTGGTATAATGCGTGTATTCAATACACTTTGCGCCGGCCGGCAAAAGGAGGCGATGGGATGCCGGATACCTGGGAAGCACTGAAAGAGGAATGCATGGCCTGCCGGGGCTGCGCCCTGGCGGAGACCCGGACCAACGTGGTCTTCGGCGACGGCGCCGAGACAGCGGAGATCATGCTTGTGGGCGAGGGCCCCGGCCAGCATGAGGACGAGCAGGGCGTCCCCTTTGTGGGCAGGGCCGGGCAGCTGCTGGACGACATGCTGGAAATGATCGGCCTGGACCGCACGAAGGTCTACATCGCCAACATCGTCAAATGCCGCCCGCCCCAGAACCGCGACCCGATGAGCACCGAGCAGGACGCCTGCATCGGCTGGCTCCGGCGGCAGACGGCGCTGGTGCGCCCCAAGATCATCGTCTGCCTGGGCCGCATCGCCGCCAAGGCCATCATCAAGGAGGATTTCAGGATCACCGGCGAGCACGGCCAGTGGTTCGCCCGGAACGGCGTCCAGATGACCGCCATCTACCACCCCGCCGCGCTGCTGCGGGACGTGAACAAGCGGCCGGAGACCTTTGAGGACCTGAAATCCATCCAGGCCAAGATCCGGGAGTTGTGCCGGCACACGGACATCTGAAACCGCCGGGGAGGGCTTTGCCCTCCTCTTTTTCCTCTCTGTTGTTAACCTTGATTTATAAAATGGTTGACAGCCGGTGGAAAATGCGGTATGCTGGGGCCACTGAATCAAAGGAGGACTTGCTTTATGACTTCTGCCGAGAGACCGGCGCCCCGTTTCCGGACGCTGGATATGGCTTACATCGCGCTGTTCGCCGTTTTGATGGCGGTGTGCGCCTGGATCTCCATTCCCGTCACACCCATCACGCCGGTGGCCTTCACGCTTCAGACCTTCGCCATTTTCACGGCCCTGCTGACCCTGGACGGGCGGCGCGGCACCTATGCGGTCATCGTGTACCTGCTGCTTGGCATGGTGGGCCTGCCGGTCTTTTCCGGCTTCAAGGGTGGTCCCGCCGTCCTGCTGGGGGCCACCGGCGGCTACATCATCGGCTTCATCGGCACCGCCCTGGTCTTCTGGCTGCTGACGGCTAGGCTGGGGGACTCCCTGCCGGTGTCCATCATCGCCTGTGTGCTGGGTCTGGCCGTGTGCTATGCGTTCGGCACCGTCTGGTTTTTGAAGGTGTACACCTCCGGCCCCATGGACCTTGCCACGGCACTGGGCTGGTGCGTGACTCCCTTCATCATCCCGGACCTTGTCAAGCTGGCGGTGGCGGTGCTGCTGTCCCGGCGGGTGAAAAAGCATCTGAAATAACCGAAGCAAAAGCGCCCGGCGGCTGCCGGGCGCTTTTTTGTTCACTTTTTCTTCTGCCGCAGGCGCCGGTCCACTTTTTTCAGCCCCTTCATGCAGAGATACACGGCGGCGGCCAGAAGGCCCAGGCCCCCCGCAAAGTCTTTTTTATCGTTTCGTGCCATACCGCGCCTCTTTCCCGCCCGCCGGGCGTTCAAATGTCAGCCGCATGTCGTACCAGACCACGCCGCCGTGGACGGATTTGGACACGCCCTCGTTTCGGAAGCCGAACTTCTCATAGTAGTGGATGAGCTGATCCTTGCAGGTCAGGACGCAGCCCTTCCGGCCCTGGGCCCTGGCGTCCCGGATGACCCGCTCCATCACCCGGGCGGCATAGCCGTGCCTGCGGTACCGGGGCATGGTGTTCACGCCGAAGATCATCTGCCAGGCCCCCTGCTCGTTGTGGAGACCGGCGTCGGCGTACATCTCGTCCCGCAGGAGCGGCTCGTCCGTCACCAGGCCGTTGATGAAGCTGACCAGGGCGCCGTCCCCGTCCTCCAGCAGCCAGAAGTGGTTGGGATACACCTTCAGGCGGGCGGCAAAGTCCGCCTCCGTGGCGGCTTCGGCGGCGGGAAAGCAGGCGGCCTCCACCGCCGTCAGGGCCGCCAGGTCGTTCATGGTCGCGGTTCGGATGTGCATGGGATGGTCGCTCCTCACTTCAGGTATTGGTAGATCAGCAGCAGCCGGGCCGTGGAATTGGTCATGTTCTCGAAGCGGTAGGGCCGGTCCGCCGCGAAGCGCAGGGCGTCCCGCTCGATCAGGCGGAATGCCTGGTCCTCCGCCGTTAGGCTGACGGAGCCGGACAGCACCGTGACGTAGCACACGCAGCCGGGCACGGACAGCTCCGGCGCGTACCGGGCGCTGATGTACAGGTCCAGAAAATAGCTCTCCAGCCGGGTGGCGTCGTCATAGAAGAAGTTGGGCCGCAGGACGGCCTTGCCGCTGTCCAGGCGCTGGGGCTTGGTGTCCACCTCCCGGTACAGGGCCAGGGACTCGAAGTCGTCGTTCTCCATCAAAACCTGGGCCGGGACCTTCAGCGCCGCCGCCAGCTTGCCCAAAATCGCCACGGAGGGATTGGCCTCTCCCCGCTCGATCTGGCCCAGCATGCTGCGGGACACGCCGGACTGCTCCGCCAGCCGCTCCATACTGAGCTTTTTGGTCTTGCGGATGCGTTTGATGTTTTCGGCAACGGCGCGGTTCAACTCCAT
>JAUNGH010000264.1 GCA_030524605.1 Oscillospiraceae bacterium
TATCTTTACTTTTTAAATTCCTAACTCCTAATTTCTAATTCCTAATTTTAAAGCAGGAGATGTTTCGCAATGAGCTATTTCAACAAGAACGCCGAGCTGAAGCGGGGCTACAACGCCTACATCGACACCGCCCTGGACGATATGGGCACCCAGATGGACGTGGGCCTGCTGGTGATGGAGGACGGCGACGTCTTCACCTTTGAGGAGGCCGAAAAGGAGATCGCGGTGCTGCTGTTCTCCGGCAAGGTCACCTACGAGTGGGACGGCAAGAAGGTCGAGGCCGACCGCCCCGACTGCTTCCACTACGACGCCTACTGCCTGCTTGCGGGCAAGGGCACCAGGATCACCCTGACCGCCCACGCCCACAGCGAGCTGTATATCCAGAAGACCATCAACGAAAAGCCCTATGAGGCCGTCATGTACAGCCCCGACAAGGTTCAGGTGGAGCACAAGGGCTTCAACGGCGAGCTGATGGGCTGCATGTCCCGGGAGATCAAGACCTTCTTCGACCTGGACAACGCCCCCTTCTCCAACATGGTCTTGGGCGAGGTGCTGAACCTGCCCGGCAAGTGGTCCTCCTATCCCCCCCACCACCATCCCCAGCCGGAGGTCTACTTCTACCGCTTCGACTATCCCGACGGCTTCGGCGCAGGCTTTGCCAACGGCGAGATCTTCAAGACCGGCCATAACGGCCTGGCCGTCATCAACCACGGCTTCCACTCCCAGACCGCCGCGCCCGGCTACGCCATGTGCTACGCCTGGGGCATCCGGCACCTGGAGGGCGATCCCTGGGACAAGACCCGTATCGACGACGAGGAGCACGCCTGGCTGTGGAAGGCCGACGCCAACGATCATATCTATCCCAATCATTAATAGGAGGTAATCCCCATGAAAACCGTTCGTTTGACCATGGCCCAGGCCCTGGTCCGGTTCCTGGAGAATCAGTTCATCGAGGTGGACGGCGTTCAGAACCGCTTCGTCCGCGGCGTGTTCATCATCCCCGGCCACGGCAACGTGGTGGGCTTCGGCCAGGCGCTGACCCAGGAGGCCAAGCACCTGGAGGTCTGGCACGGCCAGAATGAGCAGGGCATGGCCCAGGCCGCCGTGGCCTTCGCCAAGCAGATGAAGCGCAAGCAGATCTGCGTCGCCACCTCCTCCGTGGGCCCCGGCGCCGCCAACATGGTCACCGCCTGCGGTACCGCCACCGCCAACAACATCCCCCTGCTGGTCCTGCCCGGCGACGTGTACGCCTGCCGCCAGCCGGACCCCGTGCTGCAGCAGGTGGAGCAGACCAACAACCTCTCCATCTCCACCAACGACGCCTTCAAGGCCGTCTGCCGCTACTGGGACCGCATCGTCCGCCCCGAGCAGCTCATGTCCGCCATGATCTCCGCCTTCCGGGTGCTGACCGACCCCGCCAACACCGGCGCCGTCTGCATTGCCATGCCCCAGGACGTGGAGGGCGAGGCCTATGATTACCCCGTCAGCTTCTTCGCCAAGCGCGTGTGGCGCCTGGAGCGCCGCCCCGCCACCGAGGCCGCTCTGAACGACGCCGCGGAGGCCATCAAGAAGGCCAAGCGCCCCATGCTGGTCTGCGGCGGCGGCGTCCGCTACTCCGAGGCTCACGCCGAGTTCCGCGCCTTCGCCGAGGCCACCGGCATCCCCTTCGGCGAGACCCAGGCCGGCAAGAGCGCCATCGAGTGGACCCATTCCCTGAACCTGGGCGGCCTGGGCGTCACCGGCTGCTCCGCCGCCAACGACATCGCCAAGAAGGCGGATCTGGTCATCGGCGTCGGCACCCGCTACACCGATTTCACCACCTCCTCCAAATGGCTGTTCAAGGACACCTGCAGGTTCGTCAACATCAACGTCTCCGAGTTCCAGGCCCTGAAGATGGAGGCCATCCCCGTGGTGGCCGACGCCAAGGACGCCCTGCCCCGTTTGCTCTCCAAGCTGGACGGCTACAAGGCCCCCTACACCAACGAGGTCACCGCCGCCCGTGAGAAGTGGGCCAAGGAGCTGGAGCGCCTGGACCACATCGTCTTCGAGGACAAGAAGTCCTGGAAGCCCATCATCAACGACGCCAACGCCGACTCCGCCAAGCGGTATGCCCAGGATCTGAAGGCCAGCCTGTGCCAGACCACCGTTCTGGGCGCCATCAACGCCATGATGAGCGAGGGCGACGTGGCCATCGGCGCCGCCGGCTCCCTGCCCGGCGACATGCAGCGCATGTGGCGTCCCACCGGCATCGACTGCTACAACATGGAGTACGGCTACTCCACCATGGGCTACGAGGTCGCGGGCGCTCTGGGCGTGAAGCTTGCCATCGGCGACAAGCGGGAGGTCTACGCCATGTGCGGCGACGGCAGCTTCCACATGCTCCACGGCGAGCTTGTGACCGCCGTCATGGAGCGCAAGAAGATCAACATCTGCCTGTTCGACAACGCCTCCTTCGGCTGCATCAACAACCTGCAGGTGGGCCACGGCAAC
>JAUNGH010000265.1 GCA_030524605.1 Oscillospiraceae bacterium
TTCCGCAGGCTCAGGCTCTTGGCCTGGTGGGTGCCGCCCCACAGGCAGAACAGGATCATGCCGGACACCGGCAGGGCCAGCAGCAGGCACATCCACACCAGCTTATAGGAGGGGCTGCCGGGGCGTTGGTACACCCGGATGGCGAAAACCGCGCCGATCAGGACCAGGAGCGAGTAGACATAGCTGGCCTTTTCCCGCAGGAAGTGGGTCAGCAGCAGCGTGGTGGCGATCTGGGCAAGGACCGTCAGTACACACATGGAGATGCTGGTGGCGGCGGAAATCCGCCGTTCGGTGCGCTCCGTCGCGTGGAGCAGATTCTTATGCATGGACGGCCACCTCCCTTTTCCACAGATATAGAGTTTCGCATCTTATCAACGTATTATACTCGAAACCAGGCGCGGCTTCAACTACAAATCGGTGAACAAAAATGACAGAACGGAAATTTTACAAAACCACCGCGGGCCGGATCGGCCCGCGGTGGTCGGGTAAGGCTGTCCGCAGCGGCTCACCGGCTCTTGCGGAGAAGCTCCTGCTTGATGTCCCACAGCTTCTGGCTCAGGTCCACATAGAAGGCATGGGGGTTCTCGAACCGCTTCACCTCGTCCCACAGGGTGTCCACCTGCTCCATGCAGTACTTCTGGATGTCCCGGAGGGCAGGCTGTTGGTAAACCAGCTTTCCGCCCTGGAAGACAGGTACCTGCAGGGGCTTTGCGGTGAAATCGGTGTAGGTCTTGCGCTTCCAGGTGGCCCGGGAGTCGAACAGCTCCAGGGGCTTCGTCTCGTCCACGGTCTCGTCCCAGACGGTGATATAGTCCGCCTCCGCCTTGCCGGTGGCCTTGTCGAAGATGCGGTAGACCTTTTTGAAGTGGGGATTGGTGATCTTGTCCACATTCTCGCTGACCTTGATCTTGGGCAGGATGTTCCCCGCGTCGTCCTCCACGGCGGCCAGCTTGTACACACCGCCGAACACCGGCTGGCTGCTGGCGGTGATCATCCGCTCGCCCACGCCGAACAGGTCGATCTGCGCCCCCTGCTGGATCAGATCCCGGATGATGTACTCGTCCAGGGAGTTGGACGCGGAGATCTGGCACTCGGTCCAGCCGGCCCCGTCCAGCATCTTTCGGGCCTCCCGGGTCAGATAGGCCATGTCGCCGGAGTCCAGGCGGATGCCGCACTTCTTGATGCCCAGGGGCTTCAGCACGTCGTTGAAGGCCCGGATGGCGTCGGGCACGCCGGATTTCAGCACGTTATAGGTGTCCACCAAAAGCGTTGCGTTGTTGGGATAGATCTGGCAGTAGGTCTTGAAAGCCTCGTACTGGCTGTCGAACATCTGGACCCAGGAGTGGGCCATGGTGCCGCCGGCGGGTACGCCGTACATCTGGTCGGAGATGACGCAGGCCGTGCCCCCGCAGCCGCCGATATAGGCCGCCCTGGCGCCGGAGATGGCGCCGTCGGTGCCCTGGGCCCGGCGGGAGCCGAACTCCAGCACCGTCCGCCCCTGGGCCGCCCGGACGATGCGGTTGGCCTTGGTGGCGATGAGGCTCTGGTGGTTGATGGTCAGCAGGGTGAAGGTCTCGATGAGCTGGGCCTCGATGGCCGGAGCCCGGACCGTCACCACCGGCTCCCGGGGGAAGATGGGCGTGCCCTCGGGGATGGCCCAAATGTCGCCGGTGAAGCGGAAGCTCCGGAGATAGGCCAGAAACTCCTCGGAGAAGATGCCCTTGCCCCGCAGGTAGGCGATGTCCTCCTCGTCAAAATGCAGGTTTTGAATATAGTCGATGAGCTGGCTCAGTCCCGCGCAGATGGCGAAGCCGCCCTTGTCGGGCACATCCCGGAAAAAGACGTCGAAATAGGTGACGCGGTCCTTGTAGCCCGCCTGGAAGTAGCCGTTGCCCATGGTCAGCTCGTAAAAATCGCAGAGCATGGTCATGTTCAGTTTCTTTTCGGTATCCATACTTGCACACCTCGGTACAGTGATCTGTTAATGTCTCGTCCCTCGACTGGACGGCTGTGCGCATGCCCGCGCAGATTTCAGGCGCAAAGCCCTTTCCGCCACTGGCGGGCGATGCGCGGAGCGCGCCGGCTGCGCTCATTATACGCATCTTCCCGGAGAAAAGCAATTGTTTTCTCAAAATTCCGCCGGGATCCGCCGGTTTCCACGGACAGCGGCGGCCCCTCTCCGGGCGCGGACGGCAAAGCGCCCGGTGCCAAGATCGCACCGGGCGCTGTTTCCTCGAATCTTACTCCTCGCTGGGGTCCTCTTCGTCCCCGTCCAGGCGGTCCAGGTCGAACTCCAGCTTCTCGCCGCAGTTGGGGCAGACGACCTCGCCGTCTTCCAGGATGGACTCGTCGAAGTAGATGGTCTCCTCGCAGGTGGGGCAAGTGGTGGCATAGCAGTCCTCGTCATCGTCCAGCTCGTCCTCGAAGTACCCGTCGTCCTCGTCGTCCTCATCCTCGCCGTAGTCCCCGAAGAC
>JAUNGH010000266.1 GCA_030524605.1 Oscillospiraceae bacterium
TGATCGCCACGCTGAAAGACGCCAGCGTGACGCCGGTGGAAACCTGTGCCTGGAGCGTGAAGTACGGCTACAAGGCACTGAACCAGGGCACCTATTACAGCTACTTCAAGCCCCAGCTGGCGGCCTACGGCATTGAGTGCAGGCAGCTTCTGGGGAGCCGCATCCTCAACCAGCCGAACCACCCCATCCACGACCAGGTGAAGGAGTACCTTGCCCAGGGCTATTATGTGATCGCCCTGATGGGCCCCGGAACCTGGACCACCGGCGGCCACTTCGTGCTGCTGTGGGGCTGGGACGACAAGGTGCGCATCAATGACCCGGCCTCCACAAAGGACAAGCGCCTGAACGGAGACCCGGCCACGTTCCGCAACGAGGCCCGGTGCTATTGGCTGGTGGACGCCAGGGAGTACAACAATCCAACCGAGGAAACGAAAGAGGAGGACGACGTGGTACGGTACAAAAGACTTTCCGAGATCCCGGAGAGCTGCAATTTCAGGAACATCATTGACCTGCTGATGTCCGCCGGGATCATGGCCGGTGATGGCTCCGACCCGGACGGAAACAACGATGTGATCGACGTGTCCCACGATATGGTGCGAATGTTCATCTTCAACTACCGGGCGGGCTGCTATGACGAAAAGATCCGGGTGGCGGGCCTGGACCCGGATTTGTACAAGTGATGCGGGGGAAACGGTTACAGGAGACGCCCGCGTGGCTGTGCCTGATCCTGCGAGCCGTGCTGACCATTGGCACTGTGCTGGCGATGACGGCGGCGGCGCTGTACATCCTGCGGCACTGGGGGCTGGAAGCCATGCTGATCCTGTTCGTAACAGCCTCTGGCGCCTTTTGGGGCTGGGCGATCCGCTGGCTTTGGCGGGATGGGCGAATTACATTGTCCCACATCCTGGTGATCTGGATGGTGTGGACGGGGACGATCCTGGGCGGCGCCTCTTACTACCTGGCCTACCGGGGACTAAATTCCGACCTGGAGACGCTTTCGCGCTATGTCATGGTGGAGGTGGTAGCCGGTATCGGCGGGTACTTTATCAAATCCGGAATCGAGAATGTGTTAAAAGGCAAACAAAATGGCGGCACCACAAAGGAAGCCGCCAATTCGCTTGTTGATATTATCGTATAGTTAGCCGCAAGAAAAAGAGCAGTGTTTAGAGGCTTTTTAAAGACCTTTTAAACACTGCTCTTTTTTGGCAGATAGTTTGCAATTTTTTCGCAATTTATTTGCAAAGCAACACTGGGAGACGATCCTTCTGGCGCTGCTGGAGGGCTGGCTCTGGGACGATCTGCGCCAGCCCCCGGAAGAAGTGGTGGGCCTGATGGAGAGCAGCGTACAGAAAGAGATCATCGGAGCCGCATGGCTGTGCGTTCCGCAATGGAGGGCGCAGGATTGAAAATGACATATGGAACTTCGGCAAGGACAGAGGGTTTCCCCTGTCCTTGCTTTTTTCTGCGCTGACAGCAACTGCTTTTGCGTTTTGACAATTAGACCATAATTGTCCAAAATTCGACAGTTTTACTAAAAATGACCGTTTTAGACATTTTTTTACCATCTTATAATGCGCCGTAACAGGAGTGATGTTGTGAAAAAAGTTTGCTATGCAGTTATGCTGCAAAGTCAGCTGGGGCCCCGGAGCGGGGAACTGATGATGCAGGAGGATGCCCGGGTGGTATCCGGATACCTGAGCCTGCTGGGGTATCGCAACCGCTTTTCCGGCAGTGTGCTGCAAAGCGGAAAGTACCTGATCTCAGGCTCTCTGCGCTCCTCCGTGGACAAGGAGCCCTATGACGCCATCCTCACCGTGCAGGACGGCCGCCTGTCCGGCGGTCTGATCACCCGGCACGGCTGCTGGGACCTGACAGGCGTCCGGAATGTCCCCGCCGCATCACACCTGGAGACTGAATGCTGAGCCGCGCCGCTGCAGGGCCAGGCGGATTTTTCCAAAAGTCCGCCTGATTTGCTATGCGGTCATAACACAAAGGCGGCTCCGGCGGAAACGGGAGTTTGCCATGCGGGAATACGTCGTGAACCGGCCGGACGAAGATGCCATGCGCCGGATCTTGGAGCGGGAGCGGATCGGGCCGGAGGGCGTCGTCCTCCGGCTGGCTTGGCTGGAGGGACTGTCCAGAGACGAAATCGCGGCCCTGACCTGGGACCGGGTGTCCTTTCTGGACGACCGCCTGGAGCTGCCGGACCGCATGGTGCCGCTGGACCCGGAGCTGCGGACCTATCTTTGGCGGCTCCACGAGGCTCACGCGGAACTCTCTCCCTATGTGGCGCTCTCATCCCGGGCCAAGACACCTTTAAAACCGGAGTCCATTTCCCGGCTGGCCCGTCAGGCGCTGGACCGGGAGGGCCAGACCGCCGTCCGGCTGATGGACCTGCGCCACGACTGGATCATCCGCCAGCTGGCGGACAAGGACTGGCCCAC
>JAUNGH010000267.1 GCA_030524605.1 Oscillospiraceae bacterium
CTGGGCCAGTCGGAGCCGGAGGCCTGCCGGGCCTATATGCACAGCCTGCTGCCCACTTTGGAGCGGTGGAGGGACACACCGTGAGCCGGGCGTGCGGGGATGGCCGCCGGTGCTATGACCACCTGGGCGGCAGGCTGGGCGCGGGATTGCTGGCGCTGTATCTGGAAAAGGGCTGGCTGGAGAAAAAGCCGGGGACGTCCACCGCATATCAGATCACGGACAGCGGGCGGGAGGTCTTTGGCAGCCTGGGCCTGCCGCCGGAGTATCTGTTCGGCAGTCATGACGGCCTGGGGTGAAAACGGAAATACGCATTAAAAACCGCCGCGGCAGCGGCGGTTTTTTGTCCGCAGACAGAGAAGGATCCGGCGGGAACTTGTCCGCGGAACGGCCCTTTTTGCTCTTGCAGTTTTTTCCGTTTTATGCGATAATCACGTTGATATGCTGAAAACCTGCAAGAGATTTGGAGATGCTGTTATGGTCCCACAAAAAATTGCACTGCTGACGGATTCCTGCGCCGACCTGTCCCCGAAGCTGGCGGCGGAAAACCATATTTACATGGTGCCGCTTCGGATTTTGTGCGCGGATGGGGAATATGCCGACGGTGTGAATATCTTCGGAAAGGACATCTATGCCCGCCTGCATGCCGGGGAGCTGCCCCAGACCTCCCTGCCCTCGGGGGAGGAGATCGAAAAGATCCTGCGGAGGATCGTCATGGACGGCTACGACGGCGTGGTGGCCGTGATGCTGTCCGGCGGCCTGTCCGGCACCTATAACCTGGTGCGGCTGATCGGAGAGGAGTGCCGCGGCATGCTGCCGGTGAAGGTGTTCGACTCCGTCAGCGGCTCGCTGGGCATGGGCCTGACCCTGCTCCAGGCCGCGGAGGACATCCGGAACGGCATGGGCTGGGAGGAGTTGACGGAGCGCCGCATCCCCCAGCTGATCGCGGGCACCTATCCCTTCTTCTCGGTGGACACGCTGGAGTACCTGCAAAAGGGCGGGCGCATCGGCAAGGTGACCGCCACAGCGGGAACGCTGCTGCAGATCAAGCCCATCATCACCTTCGCCGCCGACGGGCAGCTCCAGTCCATCGCCAAGGTCCGGGGGCGGCACCAGGTCATCGACAAGCTGGTGGAGATGACCGTGAAGCGCTGCGGGGAGCACAAGCGCTATAATCTGGCCGTTGCCAACGGCGGCGCGCCGGAGGAGATGGAGACCGTCCGCCGGAAGCTGACGGCGGCCCTGCCCGACTACGACCACATCTGGGACGGCGAGATCGACGGCACGCTGAGCGTTTATATCGGCGACGGCGTTCTGGGCGCGGCCGTCCAGGTGCTGGATTAAAGCTCCCGCATGACGGCCCACGCCGCCTGGAACATGGCTTCCAGCTCGATGTCCCGCTGTTCATCCAGGGCGTCGCACAGCTTTTTCAGGATGTCCTTTTGCGCTGGGGGAAGCGCCTGCTCCAGTGTATGCAGGTGTTTGCTGAATATATCGCCGGCATAGCGGTAATTATCATCCATCAAAAAGACAGGGAAGCGGTGTTCCAGGGTATAGTCGTACAGGGCTTGCAGAGAGTCTGTCATAGTTGTCAACTCCAAATAGGAACTTTGTGTTCCTATTATAACCGGAACATAAAGTTCTGTCAAGAGGGAATATTATGGATGCATTTGCGTACAGATTGCAGGAACTGCGAAAAGAGAAGAAGGTCCCTCAAAAGGAACTGGCAGACTGTCTTGGAATCTCGGTCCGGGCTTATCACTATTATGAGGAGGGCAAGCGGTATCCTGATTTTCAGGGTCTGTTGGCCCTGGCGGACTTTTACGGCGTCAGCCTGGATTATCTGGTGGGCCGGACGGAGCAACGCTGAGAGAAACAAGAGCCTGCATCCGACAGGATGCAGGCTCTCTTGTTTTACGCCTTCGCCAAATACTCCCGGCAGCACCGCCGCGCGTCGGCGGCGACCTTTTCTTCGTCAACAGTGACCAGGCGGCCCTCCCTGACGACCACCCTGCCGCCCACCACGGTGTAATCCACCGGGCCCCGCAGGCCCACCGTGGCCAGCACATCGGCGGGGCTGTACTCGCCGCCCACCAGTTCCAGGCGGCGGGCGTCCACCAGGAACAGATCGGCGCATTTGCCCGCCTCCAGGGAGCCGATGTCGCCGCGGCCCAGCAGGCGGGCGCTGCCCCGGGTGGCCATTTTCAGGACTTGATAGCCGGAGGGGGCCTTGGCGCTGGAGGTCAGCCGGTGGAGCAGGTATGCAACCCGCAGCTCCTCCATGAGGGACGAGCCGTCGTTGCTGGCGGAGCCGTCCACCGCCAGCCCCACGGGAACGCCCAGCGCCAGCATCTCCGGCACCCGGGCCACGCCGGAGGCGAGCTTCATGTTGCTGATGGGGCAGTGGGCCACGCCGGTGCCGGTGCGGGCCAGT
>JAUNGH010000021.1 GCA_030524605.1 Oscillospiraceae bacterium
CAGCCTCTTTGTCAACTTTTTTCTTCATTTGTTAAAATACTTCTTGACATCTGCCAAAAAAAGGGCGGAGAGCTGCGGCTCTCCGCCCTCCTTTGCGCGTCAGCGCATCTCGGAGACGATGTTGTCCACGGCATTGTCCACGGCGACACCCAGCTTGTGGATACTCTTACCCACTTGCGTTTTCATGGGATCCCTGCCGCAGGGCGCCATCATCCCCATTGCCGCGCCGGCAGCCAATCCGGCGCTCATACCGACCCAAAATCCGGTACTCATCTTCATATTCAGTCACTCCTTTTCGGCCTGCGGGTAGTATGACCGGATCCCGGCAAAAAAAACGCCTTCGGAGAATTTGCCAAAAAGTGCTGAATAGGCTATACTGTTTTCAAAATCAAAAATATTCGGAGGCACTATGACAAGCATCTATCTGATCCGCCACGCGGAGGCGGAGGGCAACCTGTACCGCATTGCCCAGGGCCAGTACGACAGCATCCTCACCGACCGGGGCTGGCGCCAGGTCCGGGCTCTGGAGCGGCGGTTTGCGGACATCCGCATCGACGCGGTATACTCCAGCGACCTGTACCGCACCTGCGCCACGGCCAGCGCCATCTACAAGCCCAAGGGGTTGCCGCTGCGTCGTGTGCGGGAGCTGCGGGAGATCTGTGTGGGCGACTGGGAACAGCGGACCTGGGGCGATATCTACCGCCGGGACCCGGTGCAGATGGAGAATTTCAGCTTACATCCGGAGCGCTGGCAGGTGCCCGGCGCGGAGACGCCGCGGCAGGTGCTGGACCGGGCGCTGGCCGCCATCCGGGAGATCGCGGGGAGCAACGAGGGCAGGACCGTGGCGGTTTTCTCCCACGGCTACGTCATCCGCCTGACCCTGGCGGCCCTGCAGGGCTACACCGTGGAGCAGCTGGCCCGGACGCCGGTGGGGGACAACACCGCCGTGTCACTGCTGGAGACGGAGGGGGACTCCCTGCGGGTGGTGTTCCGGGACGACAACAGCCATTTGCAGACTCCGGAGTTTCTGGCGGGGGAGAAGGCCCGCAAACGGGCCAACGGCGTGGAGCCGGGGCTCTGGTTCGAGCCCCTGCGCCGGCAGGAGCAGGCGGAGCTGTTCGAAAAATTGGCGGCGGAGGCATGGAAGGACGCCGGAGCGGGCCGTGCCTTTGACCGGGAGAGACTGCTGGCGGACGCGGCGGGGCGCTGCACGCTGGTGGGCTATCTGGACGGAGAGCCGGTGGGCCTGATCCAGCTGGGGCCGGAGACGGGCTGGATCTCTTTGGCCTGTATCCGGGCGGACTGCCGGAAGCGGGGCTTCGGCGTCCAGCTGATCGGCCAGGCGGTGCAGCACACCCGTCTCCAGGGCGGGGAGCGGCTGTCCGCCGCCCCGGCGGCCGGAGGCCCGGCGGAGCGGTTTTTCCGGGACTGCGGCTTCGCCCCGGCGGGGGCGGCGGAGGACGGCCGGGTCATTTTGGTAAAGGAGATCGGCTACGATCCGGAATTTTTGGGCAAATGCGGCGAAAACGCCCCCCTTTGACAAAGTTAACGTTGACAAACAGGATATGATTTCTATACAATGTCCTTACAGAGTATGCACGGATAAAAGGGAGTAGCTTACGGCTATCAAGACGTGATGTGCTTCGTCATCCCGGCGGCCTTGCGGGCCGCCCGGAGCACGTCGGAAAAGCGAGACTTTTGTTGTGCGCGGCACCGTCGGGGCAGACCGGCGCTGTTGGCGCGCACAACAGAGGTCTCGCTGATTTTTTGGGAAAAGGATGGTAAGACGTTATGAACATTTGGGTGACGGTACTGTTGTTTCTGGTGGGCCTGGTGCTCATCGTCAAGGGCGGAGACTGGTTTTTGGACGGCGCAGTCTGGATCGCAGAGGCCACCGGCGTACCCCGGTTCATCATCGGCGCCACCATCGTGTCTCTGGCCACCACGCTGCCGGAGCTGACGGTGTCCGTCACCGGCGTCCTCCAGGGCGAGGTGGACCTGGCGGTGGGCAACGCCGTGGGGTCCGTCACGGCGAACCTGGGACTGATCCTGGGCATCTCGGTGGTGTGTATCCCGGCGGCGGTCAGCCGGAAGCAGTTCAATCTGAAGGCGGTTTTGATGGTGTGCGGCGCGCTGCTGCTGACGGTGCTGTGCCGGGGCGGTGTGCTGCCCTTCCTGCCCAGCCTGCTGCTGTTCGCGGTGTTCATCCTGTATCTCGGCAACAACATCGTGGACGCGAAAGCCAGCATGGCGGAGAGCCGGGAGGTCCGCCCGGAGCGGCGCACCACTTCCCACCGTCAGATGTTCATGAAGCTGGGCATGTTCGTCCTGGGCATCGCCGCCATCGTCGGCGGGTCCCAGCTGCTGATCAAGTACGGCAGCGAGCTGGCGCTGCTGCTGGGTGTGCCCTCCAGCATCATCGGCGTCACCATGGTGGCCATCGGCACGTCCCTGCCGGAGCTGGTGACGACACTGACCGCCATCGCCAAGAAGGAGTCGTCCATGTCCGTGGGCAACATCATCGGCGCCAACGTCATCGACCTGACCATGATCCTGCCCGTCTGCTCCGCCGTGTCCGGCGGACGGCTGACCATCGGCAGCCAGACCACCGCCCTGGATCTGCCCGCCTGTTTGCTGCTGTGCTGTGTGGCGGTGGCGCCGCCTCTCATCAAGGGGAAGTTTTACCGCTGGCAGGGCGGGCTGATGCTGGCCCTGTACGCGGGGTATGTGATCCTCCTGGTCATGTGAGACGGCGTTTTCCCCAAAAGCGCCCGGAGCCACGCCGGCTCCGGGCGCTTTTTCACTCTGGTATTTTATTTTGATTAGTACTTGACATTACATAGTAGTTGGCATAGAATGACACCAAAAGGAGAGATGCTATGAACGCGCAGTTCAAAAAGGGCGTGCTGGAGCTGATCGTTCTGGAGTCCGTGCGGAAGCGGGACATGTACGGCTATGAGCTGGTGGCGGAAGTGTCCAAGGTGGTGGACGTCAACGAGGGGACCATTTACCCCCTGCTGAAGCGGCTGACCAACGAGCACTACTTTGAGACGTACCTTCGGGAGTCCACCGAAGGGCCGCCCCGGAAGTACTACCACCTCACCGCCGCCGGCGTGCTGTACCGGGACCGGCTGGAGGCGGACTGGGACCTGTTCCAGCAGCAGGTGAACCGATTTCTAAAGGAGCAGAGGTCATGAAAAACAAGGAATCGTTTTTAAAAGAGCTGCAGGGCCGCCTCGCTGTGCTGGAGGAGGCGGAGCAGCAGGACATTCTGGCGGAGTATGCCCAGCACATCGACCTGCGGGTGGAGAGCGGGCTGACGGAGGAGGCGGCCATCCGGGACTTCGGCGACATGGACCAGCTGGCGGCGGAAATTCTGGGGGCCTATCATGTGAAGGCCGCCTATCAGGCACCTAAAGAGAAAAAGAAACTGCCCAGCCCATGGCCTGCCCTGCGCCGCGGCGGGGCCAGGGCGGCGGCCTTTTTCCGGCGGCTGGGCGGGAGGCTCAGTCCCCGGAAGCTGTGGAAAGCTGTGATGACCTGGTGGGGGAAAGCCGAAGCGCGGTTTAGATTGAATGAGGACTTTTTTGAGGAGCCGGAGACGGCGGACGCGGCGGAAGAGAATACAGTACCCACGGAATGTGCGGCGGGGCCGCCGTGTTTCGGAGCGGCGGAAAACAAGGAGGCAGCGGAATCCATGAAAGAGAAAAAAGAGGCGGCGTGGGCCGCTGTGAGCGGCTTTTTCCGGCGGCTGGGCGGCGGCATCCGGCGGTTGTGCCGGGGGACGGCGCGGCTGGTTTGGAACCTGTTTTTGCTGCTGTGCGCCCTGCCCTTTATCGGGCTGGGGCTGCTGGCGCTGGTGTGTCTGGGCACGCTGGCGGTGCTGCTGATCCAGGGGTATCCCCTGGCGGGCGTTACCCTGTGCTGCCTGGGCGGCGCAGCCTGCTGCGCGGGTGTTCTGGGCCTGGGCAGCGGACTGGTCTGGCGCCGGAGCCGGCCGGCGGTTCCCGCTGCCGCGGCGGAGGAGACGGCCCTGGCCGTTGCGGAGACGGAGAGAGAGGAGATGACGGCAGATGACACGGAATAAGAGGGCCTTCCGCCTGACCATGCTGGGCGTGCTCTGCACGGGGCTGCTGCTGGTGGGCATCGGCGCGGGAGTGGCCTTTGCGGAGTACTCCTCCTTTACATACGCCGGGCAGCGGGTGCCGGGGAACGCGCAGGCCCAGAGCCAGAGCATTACCGCCGCCCTGGATCCGGAAGCGGAGCAGATCAGGATTTTTGGCGCCGGAAACCGCCTTTCCGACCGGCTGCTGGAGACCGCCAGAATCGAGGTCGACGAAGATCAGGAGCCTGGAACGGTGCGCCTTGATCTGCAATATCAGTCCATAGGCCCCAAGATTTACGCTTCCTGGAATGATGCGGAGACAGGGAACACGATCCGCCTGTACTGGGCCGGCGGCAGTGATGTGGAACTGCTGCTGGCTTACAAGGACCAGGTACTGAAGGACATTCGCAGCCATCAGATCGGCGACTATGTGACGGGTCAGCTGACGGAGGCGGTCATCACCGTCAACCCTGCCGACGAGATGAAAATCGTTCTGGATTAAAGCAAAAAGGACTTCCACCTGGAAGTCCTTTTTTATTCCGCTTTCCGGACAATGTCCGCCGTAATGCGGGCGGTCATGCCCCACACGGCGTGTCCCTGCCAGTACCACACCGGCACCTCCGTCCGGCCATGGGCCCAGGAGTAGTTCCTGGGGATGCCCACGGACTCGTAGGGGAAGCTCTCCGGCACCTGAGGGGCCAGGTCGTAGCTGTAGACCTCCGGCGCCGTGTCCCGGAAGAAGGCCAGCGGGGCGGTGAACACCTCCGCCACCTCCGCCGGGGAGGGCCGCATGGCGGCCATGCCCGCCGCCGACACCAGCCCCAGCACGGGCCGCAGCAAAAAGCCCCGCTGGCTGCAGATGAAGTCCGGCGTGCCCAGCAGCGTCACTGCGGAGCGGG
The DNA here is from genome assembly GCA_030524605.1 of Oscillospiraceae bacterium. Lineage (GTDB taxonomy): Bacteria > Bacillota > Clostridia > Oscillospirales > Oscillospiraceae > Oscillibacter. The sequence continues at coordinate 5,005 of JAUNGH010000021.1, forward strand.
GGATGGACAGCTCCTCTTCCGTCTCCCGCAGGGCGCAGTCCGCGGGGGTCTCCCCCGGCTCCGCCCGGCCGCCGGGAAAGCATACCTCGCCGCCCTGGCGCAGGCCCGCCGCCCGGACCTCGAACAGCAGGTGCAGGCCGTCCGGCTGCTCCACCAGGGGGCAGAGGACAGCGTATTCGTGCCGGGCACCCAGCAGTCCCGGCTCATGGCCGCCGAACCGGCGGCGCAGGGCCTCCAGTTCGCCCGTCACAGCAGCATGGTCAGGGCCTGCCGGCAGTTTACGATGTCCACCGCCGGGGCGCTGGCGGCGTATTCGCCGTCCAGGGACCAGGGGAGCTCCTCCTCCGTCTCCAGGTGGATGGAGGAGACGTGGCGGAACACCAGGCCCTCCCGGTCGTAGTGCTGGTTCAGCAGGGCCAGCACCAGGTTTTGCAGGTCCACGGGCGTCTTGGGGTTGGGGATCAGCAGCATCTCGAACTTGCCGTCGTCCAGCACCACCCGCTCCGGGTCCAGCTTCATCAGCCCGCCGATGGAGGTGGAGTTGCACACGGCGCCGAACAGGTACTCACCGTCCAGCGCCTCGCCGTCGGCGGTGAGCCTGACCCTGTAGGGCCGCAGGGAGTTCAGGTCCTTCATCCCCTCCAGGATGTAGGCGAAGTGGCCCAGGGCGTTCTTGGCGGCCTGGGGCGCGGCGTAGGAGCTGCGGGTGAAGGCCCCGAAGGAGGCCACATAGGCAAAGTTCCGCTCGTTCCAGCGGCCGATGTCCAGCCGCCTGGGCGCGGCCTTTGCGATGGCGGCGGCAGCGGCGGCGGGCTGGCCGGAGATGTGGAGGCTGGACGCGAAGTCGTTGGTGCTGCCCTGAGGCATGTAGCCCAGGGGCGGCCGCCGCTCCAGCCGCATCAGGCCGGAGATGACCTCGTTCAGCGTGCCGTCTCCGCCGGCGGCCACCACCACGTCGTAATCGCCGCCCTCCCGCGCGGCGGTCTCCGTGGCGTCGCCCGGCTCGGCGGTGTTGTGGATGGTCAGCAGATAACCGGCTTCGGAGAAGATGGACGCCGCGTCATACAGCGGCCCCCGGGACTTGCTCCGGCCCGCCCGGGGATTGACGATAAGCAGCAGCTTTTTCCGCTCCATAAAAAACGCCTCCTGACCCAAAAACGAAAAAATCTCCTGTTAAAGCAGTGTGAAATCCAGTATAACACGGTAAAATGAGGATTGCAATTCCCTCTGGGGGCGTGTAGAATAAATCTGTCGAAGGGCGGTGGAAACATGATGCGCAAAAGCAGGTATATGGTGCTGGGGCTGACGGTATTCGTGACCGTCGCCGCCATTTTGCTGTTTTACGACACCCTGTTCGGCCGCCGGGTTTTGCTGTCCATCTGGAGCCAGTTCCTGACGGCGATCCGGCCCATTGTCTACGGCGCCTTCATGGCTTATCTGCTGGCGCCGGTGGTGAATTTCTTTGAGCGGGGCCTGACCGGCGCCCCGGCGGGGAAGGCCCGGCAGCCGAAGCACTTTTCCCGCGCCGCCGTCCGGGCGGTGAGCATTCTGCTGACCTGGGCGGTCATCTGCGTGCTGTTCTATCTGCTGGCCTCCGTGCTGCTGCCGGAGCTGTACAAGAGCATTGTCCAGCTGGTGTCCAACGTGGAGAACTACTACCGCACCATCAGCGGCTGGGTGGAGCATTTGCTGGAAAGCAACCCCGCCGTGGAGAGCTGGGTGGCGGCCCAGATGCAGGAGTATTACGAGGACATCACGAACTGGCTGAAAAACGACCTGCTGCCCCGGGCCCAGATCGTGATGGTGGCCGCCGCCGGCGGCGTGATGACGCTGCTGGGCTTTTTGAAGAACCTGCTGGTGGGCATCATCGTGTCCGTGTACCTGCTGGCCACCAAGGAGCGCTGCGCCGCCCACGCCCGCAAGGTGGTGTACAGCCTGTTTTCTCCGGAGAATGTCCGCTGGGTCCTGCGGGGCACCCGGAAGGCGGACGGCATCTTTTCCGGCTTCGTCCGGGGCAAGCTGCTGGATTCCCTGATCATCGGTATTCTGTGCTTTATCGGCTGTTCTATCCTGAAATTCCCCTATACGCCCCTGGTGTCCGTCATCGTGGGCGTCACCAACATCATCCCCTTCTTCGGCCCCTTCCTGGGGGCCGTTCCCAGCGGCTTTTTGATCCTGCTGGTCTCGCCGCTGAAGGCCCTGTACTTCCTGATCTTCGTTCTGGCGCTGCAGCAGCTGGACGGCAATTTCATCGGCCCCAAGATCCTGGGGGGGACCACGGGGCTCTCCAGCCTGTGGGTCATCATCGCCATTCTGGTGGGCGGCAGCTTTTTCGGCGTTCCCGGCATGTTTTTCGGCGTGCCGGTGTGCGCCTGTCTGTACAGCCTTGTGGATTTTCTGGTGGAGGCCCGCCTGCGCAGGCGGGATCTGCCCCTGGACACCGGCGCCTATGCCGCCGACCTCCCCCGGGAGGAGCGCCCCGGGCCCCCGCCGGAGGAATGAAAAGTTTGCCCCGAAATTGCCGAAAGGGCTTGCAATTCCATATGGTATCGTGTACAATACGGCCTTGCAGGGATGCTCGTTACAAAAATAACGGCCTGCCTGCGGGGCTGTATTCCGTTTTGCCGGGCATTTCCGGAGACGGGGCCTGACAACTGAATAGAGCCGAACATTCTGACCGGATGGCCGGAGCCATCCCACATTGACCCCTCAGGGGCAGTGATGAAAAGGAGCAATCTATTATGAAGAAACGACTCACCGCATTCCTTCTGCTGGCAGCTCTCCTGTGCGCCGTACTCACCGGCTGCGGAGGCGGAAACACAGACCAGACGCCCGTTGAGGAGGACCCCAGCACCGGCGTTCCTGCGGCCAACGAGATCACCGTGGGCATCGCCAACGACTTGGACGACAGTCTTGACCCTCACAAAACCGTGAAGGCAGGAACCAGAGAAGTCATGTTCAACGTGTTCGAGGGGCTTGTGAAGCCCACTCCCGACGGAGATTTGACCCCTGCTATTGCCGAAGATTACACGGTTTCCGAGGACCGCCTGACCTACACCTTCACCCTGCGTGAGGGCGTGAAGTTCCACAACGGAGACCCGGTGACAGCAGAGGATGTGAAGTATTCCATCGACCGCTGCGCCGACGACTCGGAGGGTGAACCTCTGGTCCCGGCGTTTTTGATTATCCAGGAGGTTGCGGTGACGGACGAGAAGACCGTGGCCATCACCCTCACCGAGCCCAGCAACGAATTCCTGTCCTATCTGACCGCCGCCATCCTGCCCGCGGGCTACGACGGCCAGGACACCGCCCCCATCGGCACCGGCCCCTTCAAATTTGTCTCCCGGGCCGCCCAGGACACCATCGTCCTGGAGAAGTTTGACGAGTACTGGGGCGCCCCGGCCTATCTGGACAAGGTGACCTTCAAGATTGTGGAGAACGCCGACAGCCTGATGATGAGCCTCCAGAGCGGCGCCATCGACATCTGCAACCACCTGCCCACCACCCAGGCGCTCCAGCTCAGCGACGATTTTTACATCGTGGAGGGCACCATGAGCCTGGTCCAGGCCCTGTATGTGAACAACGCCGCGGCCCCCTTTGACGACGTGCGGGTGCGGCAGGCCCTGTGCTACGCCACGGACCGCCAGCAGATCATCGATCTGGCCTTCGACGGCTACGGCAGCCTGGTGGGCTCCAGCATGTATCCCTCCCTGGCCAAGTACTTCGACGGCAGCCTGACCGACACCTACGCCTATGACACGGAAAAGGCCAGGGAGCTGCTGGCGGAGGCCGGCTATCCCGACGGCTTTGACATGACCATCACCGTGCCCAGCAACTATCCCCAGCACGTGGACACCGCAGAGGTCCTGGCGGAGCAGTACGCCGCCGTAGGCATCAACGTGGAGATCATCCCCGTGGAGTGGAACAGCTGGATCAGCGACGTGTACACCAACCGGCAGTTTGAGACCACCGTGGTGGGCGTGGACGCCTCCACCATGACCGCCCGGGCCATGCTGGAGCGGTTCAACTCCGCCGCCGGCAACAACTTTATCAACTATCAGGACGACGCTTACGACGCCCTGTTCCAGCAGGCCATCACCTGCTATGACGACGCGGAGCAGACGGCGCTGTACAAGCAGATGGAGAAGAACCTGGCGGACAACGCCGCCAACGTCTATATCCAGGCCCCTGCGGACCTGGTGGCCGTCCGGAACGGGCTGGAGGGCTTCCAGTTCTATCCCCTGTACGTGATGGACCTGTCCACGGTCCGCTTCGCCCAGGGCTGACAATGAAAGGAGACGATGATCCATGAAGTACGCGGCAAAGCGCATCGCCATGCTGCTGGTCACCATGGTCATCGTCTCCCTTTTGGCCTTTGCGGCCTTTGACATGATCTCCGGCGACCCCGCCACCGCCATGCTGGGCACCGAGGCCACCCCCGAAAGGGCGGCGGCCCTGCGGGAGGAGCTGGGCCTGAACCGCCCGCTGCCGGTGCGCTACTGCGAGTGGCTGGCGGGCTTTTTCACCGGCGACCTGGGCACCTCCTACAGCTACCGCCAGCCGGTCTGGGAGCTGATCGCCCCCAAGGTGGCGGTGACGCTGTGTCTCAGCGTGTTAAGCTTTCTCCTGATCACGGCGGTGTCCATTCCGCTGGGGGTGCTCTCCCTCCGGCGGACCGGCGGCGTCCGGGACGGCGTCCGGACCTGCCTGAACCAACTGGGCATGGCGGTGCCGCCTTTTTTCACCGGCATTCTGCTGTCCTGGCTGTTCAGCACGGTGCTGCGCTGGTTCGTCCACGGGCAGTTCCCCTCTTTGGCGGAGAATCCGGCGGGGGCGGTGAAGTATCTGTTTTTCGCCGCCGTCTCCATCGCCATCCCCCGCATCGCCATGACGGTGCGGATGCTCCGCAGCACGATCCTGGAGGAGCTGCAGAGGGACTATGTGCGCACCGCTATCTCCCGGGGCAACGACCGGGGGGCGGTGCTGCGCCGCCATGTGCTGAAAAACGCCCTGGTGCCGGTGGTCACGTTCCTGGCCCAGACCATGGCGGAGATCGTGGCGGGCGGCATCGTGGTGGAGCAGGTGTTCGCCATCCCCGGCCTGGGCCGGATGCTGGTGGCCTCCATCGCCAACCGGGACTACCCCACGGTGCAGGCCATCGTGGTGATTCTGGCCTTCTGGGTGGTGCTGGCGGGCACGGTGGCGGACATCATCAACCAGCGGATCGACCCCCGCCTGCGGTTAGGAGGCGGCGCATGAAAAAGAGGCGGATGAACAACTATCTGAAGGTGGGCCTGGCCCTGACGCTGCTGCTGGCGGCGCTGATCCTGCTGGGCTTTTTCTGGACGCCCTACGACCCCACCGCCATGAGCGTGGGGCCCAAGCTGGACGCGCCCTCCCTCCGCCACCTGCTGGGCACCGACAAGTTCGGCCGGGACATCCTCAGCCGGGTGATGAAGGGGGCGGGCACCACCTTTGCCATCGCCGCCGCCACCGTGGCCATCGGCGCGGTGTGCGGCACCGCCGTCGGCGCGCTGACCGGGTATTTCGGCGGCGTGGTGGACGAGGCGCTGATGCGCTTCAACGATGCCATGACGGCCTTTCCCAGCATCCTGCTGGCCCTGGTCGTCATCAGCGTCCTGGGGCCGGGGAAGAAATACAACGTGGTGCTGGCCCTGGGGCTGGTGTTTATCCCCAGCTTCGCCCGTGTGACCCGCACGGCCTTCGCCGCCCTGCGGGACGTGAACTATGTGAAAAGCGCCCGGCTGATGGGGGCGGGCAGCGGGCGCATCCTGCTGGTCCACATCCTGCCCAACACCATGCAGGTGCTGCTGCCCGCCGTCACCATCGGCTTCAACAACGCCGTGCTGGCGGAGGCGTCCATGAGCTATCTGGGCATCGGCGTGACGCCGCCGGACGCCTCTCTGGGCTACATGCTCTCCGAGGCCCAGGGCATGTTCACCGCCGCGCCCTGGTACGCCCTGGGCACGGGGCTTGTCATCGTGCTGCTGGTATTCGGCGTGGGACTGATCGGCGAGGGCCTGCAGCGCCGGGACAGGGAGGTGGCCTGATGCTGGAGATTCGGGACCTGCATGTAAAATTCCACACCCGGGACCGGGAGGCCGTGGCCGGGGTGTCCATCACCATCCGGGACGGGGAGATCCTGGGCCTGGTGGGGGAGTCCGGCTCCGGGAAATCCGTCACCGCCATGAGCGTGGCGGGCCTGCTGCCCCGGAAGCAGTGTGATTTCTCCGGGGAGATTCTGCTGGACGGCGCGGAGCTGCTCCACGCGGACCGGGCGCAGCTGCGGAGGATACAGGGCAGGGAGATCGGCGTGGTGTTCCAGGAGCCGATGAGCGCCATGGATCCCCTGATGAAGATCGGCGAACAGGTGGAGGAGGTCCTCCGCATCCACACGAAGCTGGGCCGGGAGGAGCGGCGGCGCCTGGCCCTGGAGGCTCTGGAGGCAGTGGAGCTGCCGGACGCGGCGGGAGTCTGTGAGAAGTATCCCCACGAGCTGTCCGGCGGTATGCTCCAGCGGGCCATGATCGCGGCGGCCATCGTCATCCGGCCCCGGCTGTTGCTGCTGGACGAGCCGACGACGGCTCTGGACGTGACCATCCAGGCCCAGATTCTGGACCTGCTGAAAAAGCTGAACCGGGAGTCCGGCATTTCCATGCTGTTCATCTCCCACAATCTGAACGTGGTGCGGAAGCTCTGCGGGCGGGTGGCGGTGATGCAGCGGGGCGTGCTGGTGGAGGAGGGGGACACGGACACGGTGTTCCACCACCCCCGGCACCCGTATACCCGCCGGCTGATCGACGCCATCCCCACCCGGCGGCGGAAGGAGGGCGGCGCATGAGCGAAGGATTGGTGCTGTCTCTCCGGCACGTCACCAGCGGCTATCACGAGGGCGGCCTGTTCCGGCGGGGCCCTTATCAGGAGGTTTTGCACGACGTGTCCTTCGACGTCCGCCACGGGGAGATCCTGGGCCTGGTGGGTGAGTCCGGCACCGGAAAATCCACCCTGGCCCGGACGATCCTGGGCATGGTGAAGCCGGACGCGGGAGAGGTCGTCCACTACACCAAGCGGCCCCAGATGATCTTCCAGGACCCCTACAGCTCCCTGAACCCCGCCTATACGGTGGCGTGGATCCTGGAGGAGCCCCTGCGGATCTACGGGAAGTACGGCGCCGCGGAGCGCAGGCGCCGGGTCCGGGACATCCTGCAGCGGGTGGAGCTGCCGGAGGAGTGCCTGGCGGCCCGTCCGGCGGAGCTGTCCGGCGGCCAGCGCCAGCGGGTCAGCATTGCCGCGGCGCTGATCCAGCGGCCCAGGTTCCTCATCGCCGACGAGCCGGTGTCCGCCCTGGACGTGACCATCCAGGCCCAGATTTTGAAGCTGCTGCGGGACCTGCGGGACGAGCTGGACCTGAGCTACCTGTTCATCTCCCACGATCTGAACGTGGTCTATCAGCTGTGCGACCGGGTGCTGGTGATGAAGCAGGGCCGCATCGTGGAGCAGGGCACTGTGGACGAGATCTTCGACCATCCCCAGGCGGACTATACGAAGCAGCTTCTGGCTGCGGCGGAGTGAACCCATGAAGGCATTTTTCCTCAGACACAAAAAACTCCACATCTGGCTGCTGGCCGACCTGGGGCTGCTGGCGGCTTTCTGGCTCTGCCGGGGCAACCGGGCCTGGATGAACGCCCTGGCGGACCATGTCACCGGGCCTTTGAAGCAGGCCGCCGGCAGGGTGTGCTATCTCACCGATGTCTCCGTCATGGAGGTGCTGTACGTCCTGGCGGTGCTGCTTGGCATCGGGTATCTGGCCTGGAGCATCGCCGCCGTGGCGCAGGCGAAAGGCCGGCGCCGCCGGGCCTGGAGCGCGGTCCTGGGCGCGGCGGACATTGCCCTGGCCGTCTACGCAGGCTTCTGCCTGCTGTGGGGCGTCAACTTCTGGACCGACAGCTTTCAGGACAAGTCCGGCATTTACGCCCAGCCCGTGGCCCGGGAGGACCTGCTGGCGGTGACGGAGTACTTTGCGGAGCAGCTCTCCCAGGCGGCGGATCAGGTGCCGCGGGACGAAAACGGCGTCTTCGCCGTCCCCAGGGAGGAGATTTTGGCGGGCAGCCCCCACGTGTACGACGAAATCGAAAAGGCCTTTCCCTTCCTGGAGTTTGACGACGTGGGGGTCAAGGCCATGTACTTCTCCCGTCTCATGAGCGTCATCGACTTCACCGGCTTTTACTGCCCGTGGACGGGGGAGTCCAACGTCAACGTGGACAGTCCCGCCTGCCTGCTGCCATCCACCGCGGCCCACGAGCTGGCCCACCAGCGGGGGTTCGCGTCGGAGCAGGAGTGCAACTTCCTGGCGGTGCTGGCCTCCACCACCAGCGGCGACCCGGCCTATGTCTATGCCGGGTGGCTGATGGGCTACATCCATCTGGGCAACGCCCTGTACCGGGCGGACCCGGACACCTACTGGGCCATCCGGGACGGCCTGCCGGACGGGGTGAAGGCCGATCTGGCGTACAACAACGCCTATTGGGACCAGTTCCGGGACAATGTGGCCCAGCAGGCCGCCAGCAAGGTTTACGACGGCATTCTGAAAGCCTACGGCGACGAGCGGGGCATCCAGTCCTACGGCACCGTGGTGGACCTGCTGGTGGCATATTACCGGGACAGGGCATGAGAAAAACCCGCCGTGAAACGAACGTTTCACGGCGGGTTTATTTTACCAATTGTGGTACAGCCGGGACTGTTCCTCGGTCATGGCGAAAAAAGCGTAGCTGATGCTGCTGCCGCTGTCGCCCCAGGTGGTGTCGATGTGGTACTCCGTTCCGTCCAGCGTCGCCACCGTCCAGATGTGGCTGTCGTTGGACAGGGCGGTGCAGTCGATGCCCTCCAGCTTCAAAAGCAGGTTGTAGGCGCCGGTGTAGCCGTCGCACACGGCGGAGCCGTTTTGGAACAGGCTGTAGGCGATGTGGCTGATGGAGTCGTCCCCGGCGGCGTAATCGTACACACAGTTGTCGCAGACCCAGGTGTAATAGACCCGGGCCTTTTCCAGCTCCGTCATGCCGGCGGTGATCTGCCCGCTCTCCCAGAGCCGGTCGTGGACGGCGATGGCGGCGTCCATGGCGGCGGCGCGGTACTCGGTCAGGCGGCCCTCCGTGCTGGCGGCGGAGAAGGTCAGTATGACGGTGCCCAGGGGAGAGAAGGAGCAGGAGACGTTATTGTAGCTCTGCTCGCAGTAGGTCTTGACGGTGGAGAGGGCCAGCTCCATCACCTGGTGGGCCCTGACGGCCGAGATGCCGGGATAGTGGAGCGTCAGCTGGCTGGCGCCGCCGGAGAGCATGTACCGCACGCTCTCGTCCATCTCCTCCGCCGTGGCGGGAGCCGGGATATAGGTCCCCGGCGCGATCAGGTCCGCCAGAGTGGTGCCCTTGGCGGAGTAGGCCCCGGACAGGTCCCACCGGGGCGCCGTCCGCAGGGCCGGGTCCACCATGCGGGTCAGCATGGCTGCCGCCGCGCCCCGGGTGATGGCGGCGTCCGGCAGGAAGGAGCCGGTGCCGTCGCTGCCCACGCAGACGCCCTTGCGGTACAGGGACAGGATATCCTGGTAATACGGCGTGTACTCCGTCACGTCGGTGATGAAGCGGCGGGTGGCATAGCTCTCTGCCACCAGGGCGTCGTGGACCGGGGGAAGCGCCTCCTCCGGCAGGACATTGGCCAGCACATGGGCCATCTGGGCCCGGGTGGCGGTTTCGGCCAGATGGTCGTCCAGCGCCGTGTCCAGCGCGCCCTCCGCCTGGAGATACAGCAGATACGGCAAGGCCGCAGGCCCTGCGCCGGTCCGGTATGCGGCGGGGCCCTGCTCCGGGTCGCCGGTGCGGTACAGGCTGCGGATGCGCCCGGCGAAGATCACCGCCTGCCCCACCGTCAGGGAGTCCTTGACGCCGTAAGTGCCGTCCGCTTTGCCCAGGGACAGGCCGTATTCATACAGTGCGGCCACGTTGTCGTAGAACACCGACGCGGTGGTCAGGTCGGAGAATTGGCCCGCGTAGGCGTGGATGCGGACGAAATTGTCCGTGGAGTCGCTGGCCGCCAGGGCGGGGGATGTCAGCGCCGGGGCGGCCAACACCAGGCTCAGGGCCAGCAGCAGGGCGGGGATGCGTTTTTTCAAGACAGGCTCCTTTCAGGCGGCGAAGGCGTCAGGAGGGGAGGTTCAGGTCCGCCGGGACCCGGTCTTCCACGTAGGGGTTCAGGTATTGGTTCACCAGGGCCAGGGTCTCGTCCGGGTCCAGGTAGATGTACGGGGACTTCCAGGTGTTGGGCAGGGTGGAAAAGTCGATGCCGTCCGCGCCGATGGAGATGGCCTCCTTTCCCAGCCAGGCCAGGTTGCCCAGGGACAGGTCCGTCTCCACATAGGCGTTGAAGATCTTCACGAAGTCATCCACCTTGTCCAGATTGGAGACGGTCAGGGTCTGCTTTGCCACGGCCTTCAGGAAGCTTTGCTGGGTCTGCATCCGGCCGATGTCCTCGCTGCCGTAGCCGGTGCCGTCGTTGTTGTGGCGGAAGCGGACCACCTTCAGCGCGTCGGCGCCGCTCAGGTGCTGGGTGCCCTTGGAGAAGTGGATGGACAGGTCCTGGATGGGGTCGTCGTAGTCCATGTCCACCGGGACGTAGAAATCCACGCCGCCGATGGCGTCCACCAGGGCCTCAAAGCCCCGCAGATCCACCAGCACCGTGTAATCCACCGGGATGCCCAGCTGGCCGGACACCGTGTCCGCCAGCAGGTCCATGCCGCCGGCGTTATAGGCGAAGTTGATCTTGTGGTTCTTGCCGTTGATGACGGCCTTGGTGTCCCGGGGGATGCTGACGCCGTAGATATACTTGTTGGCGGCGTCGACGGCCACCAGGATGTTGGTGTCGCTGCCGCCGTTGCCGTCGTCCACGCCGGAGACCAGGATGGTGTAAAAGCTCTCCTTCCGCTCCAGGTGGGATTTGAGGGCCTCCGCCTCCTCGTCGGGGAGTTCGGCGGCGGGGCCGCCTGACGTCTGGACGGGGTCCGTGTCGGGGGCTTTCTGCTCCGGGGCGCGGAACAGGCAGTGCGCGCCGGCGTACAGGGCGGCGGCGATAAAGATCAGCAGCAGAAGGACGCGGCCCCAATTGCGGGCCTTGCGGGGGTGATGGGTTCTGGACATGGGAAACAACGCTCCTTGATGATCGTTCGTATTGATTTACATAACACGTCCTCATTATATAGCCCGTCCCAGGAAAACACAAGAGGAAAAATAGCGGCTTTGCCGCTATTTTTCCTCGCTGTCCGAAGCGCTGTCCGACGCCATCTGCTGCAGCAGGGCCTTGATGTCCGCCAGAAGCTGGTTCTGATAGGACAGCGAGCACTGGATGTAGTGGAGCAGGGCGTCCGTGGGCTGGCCGTACAGGGCCTGCCGGATGGGGGGCGCTCCGTCCACCGGATGGGGCCAGCGGCGGACCTCCGGCTCCGTGAATGTGGGCGTGCCGGGGACCGGCTGCTGGACGGGGGCCTCGTCAGGGGTCTCCTGCTGAGCGGGGGACAGCGGGGCGGGGACGGCCTGCCACGCCGGCGCGGCCCGGCCCGGACGGTCCTGCCCGTAGGAACGGTTTGCCATATGGTTTCCCTCCTCTCTTACGCGCCGCGGTATTTTTTGCGGGTGGCGATGCCGCCCCGGATGTGCCGCTGGGCCTTGTTCACGTCCAGCACCTCCTTGACCTGCAGGTACAGCGGGCGGTTGAACTGGGGCAGCCGCTCGGAGATGTCCTTGTGGACCGTACTCTTGCTGATGCCGAATTTCTGCGCGGCGGCGCGGACCGTGGTCCGGTTCTCTATGATGTAAAGAGCCAGGCGCTCCGCCCGCTCCTCCATGTTTCCTTTCAAAACACAACACTCCCCGCCTCTTGTTGCTCCATCCTATGCGGAAGCGGGGCGGAGTATGCCGTGGCCGGACGGGGAGAATGGATATCCGCCGGAAAGTGCATGAAAATAAAATCATGCACAACTTTTTGCGGAAAATAGATGCGCAAAGTTCACAAAAATCAAAATACCGCGCCAAATTTTTCTTACAAAACGGGGCGGAAACTGCTAAAATAAAGGCATCTCAAAAAGGAGGCGCGAATATGAAGCGCATTAAGGCGGCCTGCCTGGAGCAGACCATCCATTTCATTCTGAAGGACGATATGCCCCACGGGGAGGCCGTGCAGTTCGTCCAGGCGGAGTACGCCCACTATCTGGCCCAGCTGGAGCGAAACCGCACGCCCTATAAAATCCTGGAAAAGACGGAGCAGCCCGACGGCTCCATCATGGTGAAGCTGAAAAAGCAGTACAACGGCTACGACTGCAAGCCCTACATGGATTGAACGGACAAAACGGCGCAAAAAGCCCGCGGGTCGGCCCCATTCCGGGACCGCCCCGCGGTTCGTTTTATTTTTTCAGCAGCCTGATGCGCTCCAGCCGGTTCAGCGCCTCGTTCAGCGTCTCGTCGTTTTTGGCGAAGTGGAAGCGGATCAGGTGGTTCACCGGCTCCCGGAAGAAGCTGGAGCCGGGCACCGCGCCCACGCCCACCTCCCGGGCCAGATCCTCGCAGAACCGGAGGTCGCTGTCATAGCCGTATTCGCTGATGTCCAGCAGGATGTAGTAGGCGCCCTCCGGGTCGTTGTGGGCGATGCGCAGGTCGTCCAGGCCCTTCAGAAACAGCGCCTTTTTGTGGGTGTATTTGGCCAGCAGTTCGTCATAGTAATCCTGGCCGAAGCCCAGGGCGGGCATCACGGCCTCCATCAGCGGCGCGGCGCAGCCCACGGTCAGAAAGTCGTGGACTTTTTTGGCCCGCTCGATGATGTTCTCCGGCGCGATGATGTACCCCAGCCGCCAGCCGGTGATGGAGTAGGTCTTGGACAGGGAGGAGCAGGAGATGGTCCGCTCCCACATCCCCGGCAGGGCGGCGAAATAGGTGTGCCGGTGGGGGGCGTAGACGATGTGCTCGTACACCTCGTCGGTGATGACATAGGTGTCATATTTTTCCGCGAGGCCCGCGATGACCAGCAGCTCCTCCCGGGTGAACACCCGGCCGCAGGGGTTGGAGGGGTTGCACAGCACCAGCGCCTTGGGGTGCCGGCGGAAGGCGTCCTCCAGCACCTCCGGGTCGAAGGTGAAGGCGGGCGGCGTCAGGGGGACGTAGATGGGCTCGGCGCCGGAGAGGATGGTGTCCGCGCCGTAGTTTTCATAGAAGGGGGAGAAGACGATCACCTTGTCGCCGGGGTTGGTGACGGTCATCATGGCGCACATCATGGCCTCGGTGGAGCCGCAGGTGGCCACGATCTCCGCGTTGGGGTCGATGGGGCGGCCCATATAGCGGGACTGCTTGGCGGCCAGCGCCTCCCGGAAGTTCTGGGCGCCCCAGGTGACGGCGTACTGGTGGGGCCCCTCGTGGGCGACCTGGGCCAGCCGGTCCAGAATGGCCTGGGGCGGGTCAAAGTCGGGGAAGCCCTGGGACAGGTTCACGGCGCCGTACTGCAGGGAGACCCGGGTCATCCGGCGGATGACGGAATCGGTGAAGCTGGCGGTGCGGGCGGAGAG
>JAUNGH010000268.1 GCA_030524605.1 Oscillospiraceae bacterium
TGCCCTATATCGGCAGAGCCCTGATCGCCAGTCTGGAAAACACCGGGGCGCTGCTGTTGTTGGTGTGGGCGGTTTGGCTCATCCGCAACGACCACAGGTACAACCCTAAGGAAAAGCGGCGGAGCCTGCTCCGCAAGCTGGGCCAGGCACTGCGCATGAAAGACCTGAAGCTCCCCGTGCAAAAGCGGCTGGCGCGGAACACCATCGTACGCCCCTTGGCTCTCTTGTCCATTTTCCTGCTGGCCGCTATATGGACGATTACCTTTCACCACGATGAAACTTTTGTATGGCTTGCCATTGCCGTCGAACTGGTACTCTTTCTTCTGCTCTATGCCCTGTGGGGGCGTTGTGACCGCGCTCTTGCCCGGGATATCGGTCTCCTGGCCGGTCAGGTGGAGGCCATTCGAAACGGCGACCTGTCCACCCCTCTGGAATTGCCGGAGGACGCCGACCTGCGCCGGACGGCGGAGGCTTTGAACGACATCCAGGCGGGACTGCACCGCGCCCTGGAAGAGCAGACCCGCAGCGAGCGGATGAAGGTGGAGCTGATTTCCAACGTGTCCCACGATCTGAAAACGCCCCTGACCTCCATCCTCTCCTACGCGGAGCTGCTGCGGCAGGAGCCTTTGGAGAGCGCGGCGGCGGACTACGCCCGCATCATCGACGAAAAGGCCCACCGCCTCAGCGCCATGGTGCAGGACGTGTTTGAGGTCAGCAAGGCGGCGGCAGACCAGCTTCCGGTGCATCTGGAGCGGCTGGATTTGGCCAAGCTGCTGCGGCAGACTTTGGCGGACATGGACGGCCCCATCCGCTCCAGCCATCTGACCTTCCGCACCGACCTGCCGGATGAGCCGGTGATGATCGTGGCCGACGGCAAGCGGCTGTACCGGGTATTCCAGAACCTGATCCAGAACGCCCTGCAATACGCCCTGGAGGGCAGCCGGGTGTACCTGAGCCTGAAGACCGGGCAGGGCAGGGCGGAGGCCAGCCTGCGGAACACCTCCCGCAGCGAACTGCCGGAGGGGGTGGACTTCACCGCCCGTTTCGTCCGGGGCGACGAGAGCCGCACCGACGGCGGCAGCGGCCTGGGCCTCTCCATCGCCAGCTCCTTCACCGAGGCCTGCGGCGGGGAATTCCGGGTGGAGACCGTGGCGGACCTGTTCACCGCCGTGGTGACCTTCCCCCTGGCGGAGTGACGGCGCCAAAAACACCTATGGAAAAACCGGCGGCGGAAAGCGTTGACTTTCCGCCGCCGGTTTTGGTTTCAGCCGTCCTCTTTTACCTTCTCCGCCATGATGTCCATATCCACCCGGAAAAAGGTGAATTCCCCGGTGGCCAGCAGTTTTCCGTCCTCCCCGGTGATGTCCACCGCCGTCAGCACCGTGGACTTTCCCCGGTGGCGCACCCAGGCCGCGGCCCGGACCGTGCCGGAGGACTGGTTGCGCAGGAAGTGGAGGGCGCTGGTCTGGGTGACGTAAAAGCGCCCGTCGGTGTGGGCCGCCGAGCCGGCGGCGTTGTCCGCCAGGGTATAGATGGCGCCGCCGTGAACCATGCCGTAGGGGTTTTTGCTCTCCGGCCGGATGGTCAGCCGGAACACGGCGCGGTCCGGCTCCACGGATTCCAGCTCAATGTGGTTGTGAAGCATGAAGGCATTCCGCGTCAGGCGGGTCCGGGTCCTTTTTTCCAGGTCGTTCATGGGATTCTCCTTTGTCTCGTTTGTTCAATTGAACTCAGTGTACCACAGTCCCGCCGCCTTTTCCACATTTTTTAAAAAAGGGGTTGACAAACGCAACTCCCCGCGTATAATGAACATATGAACAGTCGTTCAATTGTTCAATTGAAAGGAGGCGGACTATGGAGGACCGCTACAATGTGGAGTGCTGTGACTTCATCCACGCCCATGAGGAGATCGTGGACAAGGTGCGCCGGGAGATGCCGGGGGAGGACACCCTGTATGACCTGACGGAGCTGTTCCGCATCTTCGGTGATTCCACCCGCATCCGCATCCTGTACGTGTTGTTTGAGGCGGAGATGTGCGTGTGCGACATCGCGGCGCTGCTGGGGATGACCCAGTCCGCCATCTCCCACCAGCTGCGGGCGCTGAAAAACGCCCGGCTGGTCAAGGCCCGGCGGGAGGGCAAGACGGTGTTCTACTCCCTGGCGGACGACCATGTGAAGACCATCATCGACCAGGGCCTGGAGCACGTTTCCGAGTGAGTTTTCCACATTTTTAAATACATATGGGAGGAATAGCATCATGAAAAAGCGTTACAAGTTTGTGATTGACTGCGCCAACTGCGCCGCCAAGGTGGAGGAGGCCGTGAAGAAGATCGACGGCGTCAACAGCGTCACCATCAACTTTATGGCCCAGAAGCTGGTCCTGGACGCCGACGACGCCCGGTT